>JAAYCJ010000233.1 GCA_012729815.1 Phycisphaerae bacterium
ACCCTGATCGAACTCCTGGTGGTCGTGGCGATCATCAGTCTCCTGGTCGCCATCCTGCTGCCCGCCATGAACCAGGCCCGCAGCCTGGCCTCCGGGACCTTCTGCCGCAACAACCTGCGTCAGTTCGCCATCGCCGCCCAGACCTACACCGAATCCTACAGCGACCGCTATCCGATCGCCTACTACTACGGATACTCGCCCGCCTTCAAGAGCTACTCGTGGGACTTCGTCATCACCTACGACGCTCAGACCACGGTTGAAGCCGGGATCCTCTGGCAAGGCCGGACGATCGAGCAGGTCCATCAGTGCCCGTCGTTCGACGGCAACGCCAATTCGTATGGCGACCCATACACCGGCTACAACTACAATACCAGCTACATCGGCCACGGGTCGTACGAGACGGTCGTTGAGCCCGCTCGCACCGGCGAGGTCGGCGACCCAGCCGGCACCGCCCTCTTCGGCGATGGCCAATATATCGACGGGGCCAACAAGTACATGCGATCGCCCTTCACGCATCCGGGCGACAGGTTCGCCGGCCGCTACGGCGGCACGCAGGGCTACCGCCACAGCGGGGCGACCAACGTCGCGTTCTGCGACGGCCACGTGGTTTCGCAGAATCAGCGGTACACCGAGGTCGAGCCGGCTTACAACCGCGAACTCATCACCCCCGACACCGGCTTTCTCTCACCCGACAACAGCGTCTACGACCTGGAGTAGACGTTTTCTTCGAGAGCGTCACCGGCTCTGTTCCACCCGCGGCAGAATGGACCGACGGCGCATCGCCGTTGCCATTGGCGCTGCGAATCAACGGCTCCGCCGCGCCAGGATCAAAGCAAACAGGCACAGGGTTATCGAAGCCGGTTCCGGAACGCTGACCGCGGTCAGCGAGGGCGGCAAACGCGCCATCCGCCAGATTGAACCAGTGGACCGAATAGCCATAGTCGACGAGGAAGGTGTACTTCCTGTCGCCTTGGATTTCCTGGGCGACCTGGAACAGGCTCGACACCTGCGACATCGCCAGAAAGTCGTCGCCCGTCCGGTCGAAAACGCCGCCGAGGTTGACCAGTTCCGGATTGGTGCCGGTCTGTTCCCAGCCGTTCATCTCAATCGACATGGTCGGGGCGGAAGTTCCCGCCGCCAGTTCAGCGTCCTCGAAACTGCCGTTCGACAGCAGATTCGGACCGTTCGGCGTACGCACGACCGGGGCCGGCGCGGTGATCGAGCCGTAAATCCGTTCGGCGAGCGCCAACGAACTGGTCAACGGGGATTTTGAGCTGCCCATCCTGACGCCGAACACCGAAGTGCTGGTTTCAAGCGGGGCGGTTCCCGGCTGGTTCGCCTCGGCAACTCCCCAGCGGTAGGGAACTACGGCGGCAATTTTGCCTATGCCCAGGTGGCGTCAAGTTTTCTGTGTCAGACGGTGGGCGAAATTCAACCTAATACCACCTACACCCTGGCTGTCGATATCGGCCCCAGCCAGTACTGGAATGGGCTGGCCAGCACAGCGGGTGTGGAGATCGGCGAGTTCTCATCGACGGGCACGCTGATCGGCGAAGGGATGATGGGAAAAGCGTACGACGTGTGATGACTGGTGGGCAAATCCTGATCGCTAGTCGTACGGTCCGTCGCGAGGCAATCAGCCGTCGTTTGCCGGTCCGGCTGCGGTGTAGATGGCGTTCAGCGATTCGCTGATCTGTCTGCGGTAGTGCAGCGGACTGCGGCCGAACGCCTGCTTGAACGCCTTGCTGAAGTGGAAGATGTTGGGGAAGCCGACTTCTTGGCCGATTTGTGAGATGGTGAGCGTCGGCTGGGCGAGCAGAATCTGGGCCTTTCGCATCCGGGCGTTCATGACGTAGGCCATGGGCGCGACGCCGATCACCTTCTTGAAGACGTAGTGGAACCGCGTCTCGGAGAGAAACACCAGGTCGGCCAGGTCGGCGCGTCGGATCGGCTGATCCAGATGGTCTTCGACGTAGTTGAAGACCGACTCCATTCGCATCATCTCAAAAACATCCTTCGTTTCCATGTTGCGGAGTTCTGAAACGGAGACGACGGCCCGCAAGAGCCGCCCGGCCAGGTCCTGCCGGACCACGGCCTGGACGATCGCATCGGCGCCCGCCGGCTTCGCCGACATCGCCTGATGCAGATCTCGCACCAGGTGGAGGATGTCCGCTCCGGCCCGGCCGGTGACGCGCCGCGGCACCTCGAAGAAGCGCAAGACATCCATCGAACCGAACAACGCGAACCGGACGTGGGCGTAGCTGACGACTCCCGGGTCGGGCATGCCCACCGTATGATGGACTCCCGCCGGAACCACCAGGGCCTCGCCGGGACGAATCGCAAGAACGCCTTCGTCCCGGATTCGGCTGATGTACCGCCCCTCTTCAGGGCACACGACCACCAGAAAAGGCAGCAGCCGCCAGTCGGTCTCCGCGTGGCAACACGGGTTGCCGCGGCCGCCGCCCAGATAGTCCCAACTCAACGACCGCTGCAGCAGAGGCAAAAACGGCGTTTCCCGGCGTTGCGTCTCCATGACAGTATAAATATATAAAATAACAGCCGGTTTTGTCCATACCCCTGTGACGATAGGGTTTCTAGAATAACGGAAGTATGCGACACCAGCAGGTATTCCGGCTCGACGGCCGCTCTGGTCATGGAGTATAAAATGATAAGACTACGTTCGCAGATGAAAGAGGAACGGTGCGCCGAATGTCATGAGGGCAAGGGCGAGCTTCTGCTCCACGCCCTGATCAATCCGGGCGACAGCGATCATTCGCTGCTGTTCATGCACGACGATATCCTGCCGCAAGGCGTCAGCATCGGCGAGCACCGGCACGAAGGCAGCGAGGAGGTCTACTTCATCGTCGAGGGGCACGGCACGCTGATGATGGATCGCCAGAGCCACCCGGTCGGTCCCGGCGACGTGAGCCTGGTCAAGTCGGGGCATTCGCATGGGATCGTCAATACGGGCGAGACCGCCATGCGGCTGATCGTTGTCGGATTCAGGACCACGTAGAACAAGGCTCGTGCGAGCCGTGGAGCGGATGAAGATGAAAAGCACTCCTTCCCTTCCGTTGTCGGTGGCGGTGATCGGCGGCGGTTTCGGCCGGTTCCACATCGGCGGTATCCTGTCCGAACCTGACCGTTTCGCCCTCAAAGCGTTCTGCGATCAGAACCCAGCCGTGGTGGAGGAGATCGCCAGGCAGTTCAGCTTGCCGCCGTCGTGCGCCGTGCGGGCGGATTACCATGCGGTTCTGGACGATCCGGCCATCGACGCCGTCGTCGTGAGCCTGCCGCACCACCTCCACGAAACCGCCTGCGTCGAAGCCGCCGAACGGGGCAAACACATCCTGCTCGACAAACCCATCGCCCGCACGGTGGACGAAGCCGATCGCATCATCGAAGCGGCCCGCCGAAACAGCGTGACGCTCATGATCGGCCATCAAATGCGGTTCTACCCGTTGTTCCGAAAGATGCACGATCTGATCGCCAGCCGGGCGCTGGGCCGGCCGATCTATGCGGAAACCTGCCACCATCAGAAGTTCTACTACACCACGGCCTCCAACTGGCGGGTCAAAGCCTCCACCGGCGGCGGCTGCGTGATCGGTTCGGGAATCCACAACATCGACCTGATGCGGTGGTTCTTCGGCGAGCCGGCCGAAGTCTTTGCCCTCGGCGTCCATGACCTGGCCCGCCTTGACGGCGAAGCCGCCGCCTCGATCTCCATCCGCTTCCAACAGGGCACGCTGGTGAACTTCACCTGCAACTGGGTCTGCCACGGAGCGATGGACGGGTACGACTGGGGCGAATGGGCGGTGTTCTGCGAAAAAGGCGACATCTCGTGCCGTCGCGGCCTGACCGTCGGGCGCGAGTACGGCAAGACCGTCGAAACGGTTGACCTCGAAAAGCACCCCTGCGAGTCGATCTGGACCCACTTCGCCGACTGCGTCGTCAACCGCACCGAACCCCTCATCAACGGCCCGGACGCCCGCAGGTCGCTCGCGCTGGTCCGTGACATCTACCAATCCATGGAAACCGGCAGGCCGGTCTCGTGCGGCGGCGCTCGCTGACTGCCGCCGTACACATTCCTAGCCGGTTCCCCGTGCTTCTGTGGAGATTCCTGTCGGCGTTTCCGCCTGCGCCCCCAAAACCGCCGATTTGCATCTGAAGAAAACCCATGCTATCTTTATCCGGCGGGGATCGTTCGCCTCCCCACCCGCGCGTCGCCTCGTGCGACGCTTGACAACCGAATAGTCGGCGGCCTCGGGAACCCAGCCTTCTCCGGTCCGAGCGCACGGATCTCAGACGCCGCGCAAATCTGACAAATTGTACAAAACCCCTGCTGCGGGCCTGATATCGATGGCTCCAGAATCGCCGGCATGTACACACGGTACGTTCTGTACAAAACCCCAACGCGGCTTCTTCCCGATTCGCACCGCCCCCTCCGATCCCGACCTTGTCTCCGCATGCCGCGCCAATCGCACAAAATGTACAAAACCCCCGTCCGGCCGGACCGCCGCTCCATCGCGGCCAACTCCACGATCAGCAATCCCCGGGACTCGTACGGTTTGTACAGAGCGTACCCCCCCTTCCCGGTCCATCCGACTCTGTCTTCTCCGCGTGGTCCGCGTGCTCCGTGCCGGTCTTCTCAAAGAGTATCAGAGGCTCTGCAACGCCTTCCGTCCGACGGTCAGGCCGAGTTCGCGGCATCGGGCGAGGGCTTCGGCATCCGGAACGTACTTGACCTTCAGCGGCTCAGCCGCCAGTTCCACTTTCATGTCGGCCAGGATGGCTTGGACCTGATCCACTCCGGCCCCGGTTCCCCAGCCGTAGGAGCCGAACGCGGCGCCGGTCAGCCCCGCCGGACGCAGGCCGCGAAGGTAGCAGAGCACGTCGGCCACCGTCGGGAACATCTGGCTGTTGATCGTCGGCGTACCGACCAGCAAGGCCGCGGCGTCGAGCACCTCGGTGGCCACGTCGCTGCGATGCGACCCGGCCAGCGGCATGACCTTGACCGCGAGACCCGCCTCGGCGAGCCCTTCCGCGACCGCGTCGGCCATGAGCTGGGTGCTGTGCCACATGGTATCGAAGGTCACCACCGCTTTGGCCTTCGCCTCGCGCTTCGCCCAGCGGTGATAGTGGTCGGCGATCCAGCCGATGTGCTTGCGCCACATCGGCCCGTGGTCCGGGGCGATCAGGTCGATCGGGCGATCGAACGATTTCAGGCGGCCGTAGAGCTGTTCGACCATCTGCGCGTACGGCATCAGGATGTTGGCGTAGTACTTGGCCGCCTCCCACTCCAGCAGGGCCAGGTCCAATTCGTCGTCGTAGCGCCGGCTTGAGGCCAGGTGCATGCCGAAGCCGTCCTGCGAGAAGAGGATTTTCGCCTGGGCCAGGTAGCTCATCATGCTGTCGGGCCAGTGGAGCATCCGCGTCTCCATGAACGTGACGTCCATGTCGCCGAGGTTCAGCGTCTGGCCGTCGCGGACGGGCTCGATGGGATAGCCGAAGTGAAAATGTTCTTCGAGGGCCTTGGCCCCCATCGTCGAGGCGAAGACCTTTTCCGGCCCGACGCGGTCGATGGTGATGGGCAACCCGCCGGTATGGTCCATCTCGGCGTGGTTCGAGATGATGTAGTCGATCTTCGACGGTTCGATCACGTCGGCGACGCGGGCGAACATCTCGTCGACGAACGGCCGCTTGACCGTATCCACCAGCGTCACCTTCTCAGCCAGCACCAAAAACGCGTTGTAGGTCGTGCCGCGCGGGGTGGCGTAGCCGTGAAACTCCCGCAGACCCCAATCGATCGCCCCGACCCAATAGACCTTCTCGCTTACCTTATGCGCCTTGAAAACATCCGCCATGATTGCCGGTTCCTCCATTCAGTGGCCGCAACACCTCATGTCCCGAAGTCTTTCAATCACAACTCCCGCCATTGCCGGCCGTCGCGGGCCAGCAGCGTGTCGGCCGCCTTCGGTCCCCAGCCGCCCGCGGTGTACCGGTGCAGGTCGCCCGCGGCCGCCGATTCCCGCGCCCACGTCTCGAGCACCGGCGTGATCAGGCCCCACGCCGCCTCCAGGGCGTCGAACCGCACGAACAGCGTCTGCTCGCCCGCCATCGCATCGAGCAGCAGCCGCTCGTACGCCTCCGGCGGCTCGCCGCCGAACGCCTCGCGGTACTTGAACGACATCGTCAGCTCGCTCATGCAGAGCTTGGGACCCGGACGTTTGGCCTGGATCGTCAACGCCATGCCCTCCTCCGGCTGAACGTTGAGCACCAGCACGTTGGGCGTCAGGTCCTCCTCGCGCAGCGGCTCGAACACCGAGTGCGGCACGCTCTTGAACTCGATGGCGATCTGGCTGATCTTCTTCGCCAGACGTTTGCCGGATCGCAAATAGAACGGCACCCCGCGCCAGCGCCAGTTGTCGATCATCACCCGGGCGGCGGTGAAGGTCTCGGTCCGCGAGGCGGGATCCACGCCGTGCTCCTCGAGATAGCCGGGTACGGGCTGGCCGCCAGCTTGCCCCGCTGCGTACTGCCCGCGGACCACCCAGCGGTCGAGTTCAGCCGTCGGCCAGGGCTTGATCGACCGCAGCAGCTTGGCCGTCTCGTCCCGCAGGGGCTGGGCCTCGAATCGGATCGGCGGCTCCATCGCCACCAGGGCCAGCATCGCCAGCATGTGGTTCTGGAACATGTCGCGAAACAGGCCGGCCTTCTCGAAGTAGCCCGCGCGGTGCTCGACGCCGATCGATTCGGCGACGGTGATCTGCACGTGGTCGATGTACCGCCGGTTCCAGATCGGCTCGAACACGGCGTTGGCGAACCGGAAAATAAAGAGGTTCTGCACGGTGTCCTTGCCGAGGTAGTGGTCGATCCGGTAGATCTGCCGCTCGTCGATGAACCGGTGCATGTCGACGTTCATCTGCTGCGAACTGACCAGGTCGTAGCCGAAGGGCTTTTCCACCACCACCCGCCGCCACGGCTTGCGGCCGTGCGTCTCTTCCAGCAGTCCGACGCCGGCGAGATGCTCGACAATTTTCGTGTACAGGGCGGGCGGCACCGACAGGTAGAAGAGGCGGTTGCCGCCGCTTCGGAAGCGGGCCTCCAGCTCCTCCAGCTTCCGCCCGAGCGCGCGGTAGAGGTCGTCTTCGGCGTACTTGCCCACCACGTAGAAGCAGCGGTCCAGGAACTGCTCGGCCCGCTGCCGGTTGCCCGCCTTCTTCGCCAGCGTCTCGACGAACGACCGGCGAAACTCGTCATCCGACAGCGGCGTGCGTCCGCAGCCGACGACGAAGAAGTCCTCGCCGATCAGCCCCTTCTGGTGCAACGAGAACAGCGACGGGATCAGCTTGCGGCTGGTTAGATCGCCCGAAGCCCCGAAAATCACCAGCCCGCAAGGGTCCGGAAGGGTCTCGATGCAGTAGAGGTCCCTGACTGTCACCGATGTTTCGTCAACCGCCATCGCGCACCTCGCCGCTGCGGCGTAAGGGATCGCCGCTAGACCTCGATCGTCTTCATCTCCCGGATCAACTGGGTCACGTGGCTCATCTCCTCGCGGATGATCCGGTCGACCTTTTCGCGTCCGAATTCCGGCGGCACCACCTCGATGATGCCGAGGTAGAACGCGATCGAGTCCTTCTCCGCGTCAAGGGCGATCGCGAAGATGGCATCGAGACTGTCGGCGTTCTTGAGCCGCTGGGCCGGGTTGGCTGAGGGATCGAACACGTGGCGGTCGGCCATCGCCCGTAGGTACTGCGCCGATTCGCCCTGCGGATCGATCGCCTCGAAACCGGACGATGCCTGGAGTTGGGCCCGCATCTGCGCGAAGACGGCTTGGTGCTGTTGCTCGAAGTCCACCAGATGTTTGAGCAGGGCTTTGGCCTTCGGCCGGTCCGCCCGCTCAGCGGCCTGGCGGTAGAACTCGGCGCCGTTGCGCTCGATCCGTTCGGCGATCTGCAGGATCTCATCCGCGTTGAATGTTTCCGCCATGGTCGGTCCTCCACGTTGATTGGCGCCGGCATCCGGGATTCGCCCGGATGCCGGCTTTGGTCGTTGTCAGTCTTCCCGTTCGCCGAGGCGGTGGTCCAGCATGATCAGGCCGTTGCCCGAGTCGCCGATGCGTTCGAGGGTCTGGACGATCTTGGAGGCGTTGGCCTCTTCCTCGACCTGCTCGGTGACGAACCACTGGAGCATGATGCCGGCTGGGTAGTCGTTCTCCTCGCCCGCGAGTTTGACCAGGCTGTGGATCAGCGAGGTCACCTTCTGCTCGTGCTTGTAGGCCTCCTTGAAGGCTTCCAGGGGCGATTTCCAGTCCTGCTTGGGCTTGGCGACCTCGGGGACCAAGGCCCGTCCGTCGCGCTCGACGATGTGGTCGAACAGCTTCATCGCGTGTTCTTCCTCTTCCTTGGCCTGGATTCGCATCCATTTGGCCATGCCGTCGAGGCCCGCGGCGTGAAAGCACGCAGCCATCGACAGGTACAGGTAGGCGGAGTCCAACTCGGCCTTGATCTGATCATTGAGTGCCTTTTCCATTCTCTTGCCGATCATGCTTGATTCCTCCAGATTCCATGAACGTTACAGTACGCCACAACCGTCACATCGCCCGAAGCGGCGGGGAGTTCAAGCTCCGGCCGCTGCCCGGGCGCCAAGAACCTGCGAAAGACATCCGTGTCGGTGCGGACCTCAATCCATTCGATCTGATGCTTGTCTTCCATCGGATGGGGTTCGCAGCCCACCGTCACCCGCAAGGCGTCCGCGGTCCGTTCGACCACCGGCTCGTGCATGGCCCGTCTGGACTCGGCGGTGCTCTGGGCCAGCCGCAGCATCGGCCGGCCACAGCAGATCAACTGGCCGACGCCCGCGTGCAGAACCTCCACCACGTTGCCGCAGAGCGGACAGCGATACACGGCCAGCCGTTCGGTCAAACCTCGACCCCCATCACAGCGTCTAGATCAGCTTTTTCGCCGCGTCCAGCACCTCGTCGTAGTCCGGCTCGTTGGTCGTCTCCTCGACGAGCTGGCGGTAGCGCAACACGCCGTCGCGGTCGACCACGAACACCGCGCGGGCCAGCAGGCGCAGCTCCTGGATCAGCACGCCGTAGTTCATGCCGAACTCGGCGTCCCGATGGTCGGAAACCGCGACCACCTCCCTGATGTCGTGCTCGTCGCACCAGCGTTTCTGGGCGAACGGCAGGTCCATGCTGATGGCCAGGGCCTTGACGCCCTCGCCCATGTCGCGGACCTCGTCGTTGAACCGCCGCGTTTCGAGGCTGCAGACCGGCGTGTCCAGCGACGGCACCGCGACCAGAATGCAGACGCTGCCGCGGTACTGCGAGAGCTTGACCGGACTCAGGTCGTTGGCGACGGCGACGAAATCCGGGGCCGTCTGGCCCACCGTCACCTCGTTGCCCACCAGCGTCAGCGGCTGGCCCTTGAACCGCACGTGATTGGTTGTGGTAACCATGATTCCTCCCTTTTTTGGTTCACCCCTGTTTTCGTGCCCACCCGGCAAGTTATCCATAAGGATACCAAAGCCGGTGCAGCGGGCAAGGGCAAAATCCCGGTCCGGGGACGTCGAGGCATTCCCGGACCGGACTCGCCGACTTCTCAAAGCCTTGTCCTACCAATTCTCCGCCAGGACCTCGAAGTGGGCCTGGGGATGCGCACAGGCGGCGCACGACGCGGGGGCTTCGACGCCCTCGTGCAGGTAGCCGCAGTTCCGGCATCGCCAGACCGTGGGCTTTTCCTTCTTGAAGACGGTGCCCGCCTCGACGTTCTTGAGCAGGTCCAGGTAACGTTTTTCGTGCTGTTTTTCGGCCACCGAGACGGCTTTGAGGACCGTGGCGACGTCCTTGAAGCCTTCCTGCTCGGCGATTTTGGCGTATTCGGGGTACATGTCGGTCCATTCCTCGTTTTCGCCGGCGGCGGCGGCTTTGAGGTTCTCAGCCGTGGTGCCGATCTTGCCAGCGGGGAAGGTCGCCTGGATTGTCAGGTCGCCGCCTTCAAGGAACTTGAAGAACCGCTTGGCGTGTTCCTTTTCCTGGTTGGCCGTTTCTTCGAAGATGTCGGCGATCTGAACGAAGCCGTCCTTACGGGCCTGGCCGGCGTAATACGTGTAGCGGTTCCTCGCCTGCGATTCGCCGGCGAACGCCGTCAGCAGATTGGCTTCGGTCCTGGTGCCACTGAGCCGTCCCATCATGTCCTCCTTCAACTTCGGTCGTGATACAGAAACAGTATGCGATCCAAAGCGGTTAACACTCCCGCTCGATCTGACTTTTCTGGCATTCGGGGCAAATCCCCGTGACCTCCAGGTTGTGGCCGAGGATTTGGTAGTCGCTCCGCTCGGCCAGCACCCGGCGGATCTGGTCCGAGGGGCCGACGCCCAGATCGTCCACCCGGCCGCAGCGGATGCAATGTACGTGGTAGTGGACCTGGGCCGTCCCATCGTACCGTCGCCGGCCGGGCATCTCCAGCCGCTGGATCATTTTGGTTGAGGCCAGGGCCTCGAGGCTGCGATAGACGGTGGCCAGACTGATCCGCGGCAGGCGCTTTCGCACCTCGACGAAGACATCTTCGACCGTCGGATGGTCCGTCCTCCCGCAGACCACCTCGAGGATGATCCGCCGCTGTTTGGTCATCCGAATGTCGTTGGGACACTTCGGCATATCATTTGTGATTATGTTTCAAAACCCTATATAATCAACCGAATTTCCATTGTAAGCATTCTAGGCTCAAGACACAAATAATAATAGTTATTATTATCATTATAAGATAGGAAGGTCAATAGGATTTTCGGAATATCTACATCAAGACAATTTGATGCCAGGGCGTCTGTAGTCGCAGGAGGCGTCTCTTTGAAGCTTCCACGGACGGCGGCAGGAAGCGAGGCACGGGTTGACTCAGGCTGCAGGAACTGATCGGGTCGATTCCAAGGGTTGCGGCAGAGGGGTTCGCCCAGTGCGTCAGTTCCGGGGGTCGATCAGAGATAGCAGAGGGATCGGCGATGCGGCTAACGCGATTGCTCCCCTGGCTGCTGGTGTCCTGCGCAGTGACCGGGTTTGTTGAAGCAAGTCAGACCTGCTGGGACAGAGCTACTGGAGACTGGTCCAACGGGTCGAACTGGACGGCGGGGGAGCCCACCGGCGAGCTCGAGGCCCACGTGGACAATGGCGGCACGGTGACGGTGTCGAATGCCGGTGAGGTGTGTTGGGGGTTGTATGCGGGCGAGACGGCTGGGAATACGGGAAATCTCCTGATGACCGGAGGGACGTTGGAGGCCAACTACGAGTACATCGGCATTTCAGGGGCAAGCGAGTTTGGCCAGTCCGGAGGGGTGAATACGGTTGCGGAACGGCTGTATCTGGGTTTCCACGGTTCGGGTTCCGGCAGCTATACGATGGTAGGAAGCGGCGAACTCCACGTCGGCCACCTCTATCTGGGCCTCGACGGGACCGGGAGCATGGAGCAGAGCGATGGCGTCGTCGCGTTGGCGATCCGCTACGACGAGACACTCCTGAGCGGTCCGGTTCACGCATACGGCTACATGTACGGTGCGTGGATGGACCTTACGGCGGACGTTGACTATAGCCATCACATCGTGACCACAAGTGGCGTTCGGGAGTTTTCATGCCTTGCCCTCTCGCCGGTTTCCGGGTACACGTTGACCGTCGCGGTGGAGGGTGAAGGCGAGGTCACGCCCAACGGCGGGGTGTATGCACCCGGCGTGGAAGCCGGTTTGGCGGCCACGGCGGCCAGCGGTTGGACGTTCGTCCGATGGGATGGCGACGCATCCGGCAGCAGTCCGGCGGTCACGGTGGACATGACATCGGACAAGAGCGTGACGGCGGTCTTCGAGCGGAGCGTGTCGCCGCAGCACGCGCTGACGGTAAACGTGGTCGGAGAAGGAACGGTGAGGCCCGACGGCGGATCGTTCGATGAGGGGACGTCGGTGGCCCTGGAGGCCGAGGCGGCGGATGGCTGGGTCTTCGTCGGCTGGTCCGGCGACCTGTCGGGCGTCCAGAATCCGGCGCAATTGTCGATGGACGGCGACAAGACCATCACGGCGACCTTCGAGCAGGCGCATATCGATTGCCGGTTGACTATTAACGTACAAGGGCAAGGGCATGTGCTGCCGGAAGAGCGGGTTTTTTCCAGAGGGTCCGAGGTCACGCTGACCGCGGTTCCGGCTGAGGGATGGCATTTCGTGCGGTGGCAGGGCGAGATCAACGCCAAAGAGGCCAGCGTGACGATCACACTCGACCGGGACATGACGACGGCCGTCGTCTTTGAGGAGGATTTGGATCAGTGCGTTCTGACCGTGGAAGTACTCGGCGACGGCGGGTACGTTGTTTCGGAGAACGCCACGTTCATTCGTGGGACGATGGCCACCGTCATCGCCTATCCATGGCAGGGGTATGGCGTCAAGTCGTGGACCGGCACGGACGACGACCAGACGACAGCCGGGAGCATCGAGGTCCGGATGAACGACGACCGCCACGTCACCGTTGAGTTTGAGATCATTCAGGAGAACAACAGTCCGGCGCCGGTTGATCCCAACAACGAGACGAACCCGATCTCGCCGGCCGGCGGATGCGCTCTGGTCGCGGCAACGTACGATACTCCGCTGGTTTCATGTCTGCCGGTGCTTCGCGATTTCAGGGACCGGTACCTCGCCGCCAATGTTGCCGGAAGGACGGTCATCGCGGCCTACTACCGCGTTTCACCCACCCTTGCGAAGGCGGTCCGACGCGATCCATTCTGCCGAACCATCGTTCGGATGGCGATTCCACCGGTGGCCGCAGTGATCCGTGACCTGATGCATCCTGCCGGTCCATCTGTTGAAGGTTTGGAGTTGAGCCGGACGGAACTGGGGCATTCCACTGCTTCGGTTCGTCAGCCGATGTGATCCTTCCAGAACCGATCGGAAGAGCGGAGTATCCCCAATGGCGGCTCCTTGAGCCGTTTTGGGTCTCACGGCCTTTTGGGGCTGCCCCCCCTTCTTCCGCTGAACCGCCTTTTCTTCTGTCTCGTTCGATGGTACGATGCCTTCAAGAGACGAAAAGAAGGCCGATCAGCGAATGACCGGCCTTTGCGATTCTAAACGTGTGGGAGGCGTTCTTCTTGCTTGGCGGCTTAAGACGCCTTTCACACGTTTTTTGCGAACTTGAATCTGGGATCAGCACTTTCGCCGCAGGGCCAAGCCGCCCAGCGCCAGCAAGCTCAGCGTGATTGGTTCGGGAACCTGGGTGATGACCGCATCCACCTGAGTGATGGAGAAGCCGCCGTCCCAATCGCCGCTGCCCGCGACGGGGATCGCCAGCAGGTCCACGGTGCTTCCGGCCGAGAGCTGCACGCTCAGACCGTCGTAGGCGGCTGCCGGATCGGCACTGTTGACCCGCTTGGACATCACGCTGGTTCCACCGACCAGCACCTGCAGATCGGTGCTGATTTCTCCGGTGGAGGCCTTGAGGAAGTCAACGTCGATGTCGTACAGACCGGCTTCGGGAGCGGTGAACCGGATGGCGGTCACTCGTCCGCCGGCGGCGCCGCCGGAGGGGGTCATCATGTGGGTCTTGCCGGCGAACCACCGCATTCCATTGGGCCAGGTTTGGTTGCCCAGGTCATAGGCATTGGTGTTTTTCGCGATGTTGCCGTAGGGATCCGTTTCACCGTCTTTGGACCAGACGTTAAGCCCTGTGGTATCTCCGGTCAGGAAGAGGGGGACGTTGTAGAGGGCTGTGTCGCCGCCTACGACATAGCCGCAGCTCCAGACACCGTTGGGATTGGTTCCAAATCCCATGTCGGTGTTCACGTCGAACGCCCCGGCAGATGCGCATGCCGTCAGGCAAAGCAGCAGTCCGGCCATCCAACACGTCTGTTTCATACAGACCCTCCTTTGCTTTTACATTGGAGACACTATTTCCTCGGCAGACCATCTGCCGAATGACACGAATCCGAGGAAATCGACTGCTCGACCTTCTGGCCAGGCTCCAGCCAGACCTCCGGGACCCTGTAGAGCGAGGAGGCGGACGGCTGGCGAAGCTGCTGCAGAAGGTCGTAGACCGACAGGTGATGTTTCATGGCGTCGGTCGTGTGTTTCTGGATCCACCGGGCGGCCTCCTCGGGGTCATGATGCTCCAGGGCCCGAAGGATGCGGTGGTGGAAGAGGCAATCGCGGGCGATCTGCCGCAGATGATTCTGGCCGGGCAGGATCGCCCGTGTCTGGAGCACCTGGGTGACCAGATGAAGGTCGCTGACGAGCTTGGCCATCTGCCTGTTCCGCGAGGCCCGGATCACTCCGAGGTGGAAGAGGATGTTGAGCTGGAACGCCTGCCGGATGCTCTCGCCCAAAAGGGCTCCCGCCTCAGGGGTCTGGTTGTCCGTCAAGGAACTCCGATAGGAACGAAGCGAGCGGCGGTGTTCATCCAGGTTCTGCCGAAGCGAGGCAAGCTCTTTGTCCGTGATCTTCTCGGCCGCCAGTTTGGCCGCCCCCGTTTCGAGCACGATTCGCAGTTCGAATTTTTCCCGCAGTTCTTCGCGGGTCAGCATCTTGAGCCGAACGCCCTGATTGTTCACCGTTTCAATCAGCCCTTCGCTCTCGAGTTGGATCAGCGCCTCGCGGACGGGTGTGTAGCTCATCCCCACCCGCTGAGCAATCTTTCGTTTAGATAGAAAAGGAACGTCATTCCAATGTCCCTGGGCCAACTCCTGACGGATATGCGTATAAGCTTTTTCTTTTAAGCTACTTACCATGTTTTGCTCTCATCGCTACCCTTGGATGCTTCGGTACACCGAGTGGTATACCACTAAAATAACAGGAAGTGCGTCAAAAATAAAGGGCAAAACCGCTTGCGATCGGTTGTTTTGGGTAGTGATGTCGTGCAACGGCCCGGTTCCGGAGAAGAAGGTGCAGTTTTAATCTTGCGTTCGGGTGCAAAAGGTGATATACTACGGTCGTTCTAGCGATATATCACCTGATGTGTATATCTGGAACCCATGTCTTCCCAGATCGGCAGGGAGAGAAGCGAACGATGACGGCTAATCTGAAGTCACAGGCTTACAACCACATCCGCGCTCAGATGATTACCGGCGAGCTGGCGGAGGGCGGCTTCTTTTCACCTCGCCAGATCGCCAAGACGATCGGGATGAGCTATACGCCTGTTCGGGAGGCGGTGATCCAGTTGGAGACCGAGGGGCTGTTGGAGAAGGTGGGGAACCGGGGCGTTCGGATGCGGCATTTGGCCCCGGAGGAACTGGCCACCGTTTTTGAGCTCCGGCTGGTCATGGAGACCGGGGCTGCGGAGATCGCCGCGGAGAAGATAACCGATCGGGAGATCGGTTGCCTCAAAGACAATATCCGGCGGCACTTGTCGGTGTTGAAGGACCTTCGCGAGCAGGGCCGCCGGAGACAGGTGACGGAGGACTCGTACAACCAAGCGGACGATCGGATCCTGGTGCTGAACATGGAGTTCCACCTGACCATCCTGAACGCGACCCGCAACACGGCGTTGATCAAGAACATCGGCGATTTGCGGATCCTGACGCGGGTGGTCAATACGCGGGTGCATTTTCCGGGCCAGGACTATCTGGATCAGTACCTGCGGGATTTCCGGTTTCATTTCCGGATTTACCAGGCGTTTTGCCGGCGCAGCGCGGATGGGGCGCGGGAATGGGTGAAACGCCATCTGCGAAACGCCTTTGAGTACAATCTGGCGATTCATCGGGCGATTGAAAGCACCATGTCGAGCGAGAAGCGGGCGAGGCTTCTGTATCCGGAGTCGCTGCTGGAGTCGATGCGGCAGATTGAGAGCCGGCTGTCGGAGCCGAACCGGTCCGGGAATTCCTGATGGATGGTCCATCAGTGTTTTTTGAAAGGAGCGAGCTATGCTAAAGTACATGGGAGGTGTGGCGCTCGCCCTGATGCTGGGCCTGGCAGGTCCGGCATCGGCGGTGGAGAGCTGGAGCCTGGCGGACGACTTTTCGACGTCCAACGGGAATCCGAACGGAGCATGGACGTATGGGTGGTATCGCGCCGGGACGGCCGAATTCAGCCTGTATGCCACGCCCGTGAGCGGAACGCAAAGCGGATCGAATTACGTGGATTGGGAGCAATCCACGGGCGGCGGACAGTGGCAGGGTTTTGTCCTGAAGAACCTGGGGCCGAACCCGATGACCGAGTGGGGTTACTACGAACCCGAACAGGTCATCCTGCATCCGGGCATCACGACCGCTGAGGACGGTTCCGGCGCCGAGATCGGCCATACCGCCACCGCACGGTGGACGGCCCCGGAGGCGATGACGGTGGACGTCAGCGCTCTGTTTACCGGTCAGGTTCCAAGCGGCACCACGACCTTCTGTTACGTCATCAAGAACTACGGTGCGATTGCGACGGGTCCGATCGATGGGTTCTATGGCAGTGCGGCGAATGGTTACGCCGATCGCTCGGGAACCAGTTTCATGAGTTACTCGGGACAGTTCACGCTGGAGGCGGGTGACTTCATTGACTTCGCCGTCGATTTTGACACCAATCCATACGACGGCATCGCCGGGACTCACATTTCCGATTCGACCGGCCTGGCGGTGACGATCACGGAGGTTCCGGAGCCGGCGACGCTCGGGCTGCTAATGCTCGGCGGATGGCTGCTTCGCCGGAGAAGCTGATTGAGTCGGGGCAACGCCGAATAGCGGCGTGAAAAGAACGTGTGAAAGGTGTGCCGTGAGTGAGTCGAAGAGCTACACCTTCCACACGTTTCTTTTTTTATTTTACCCAAAGGCCAGGCAAACGGAAAGAAAACTCCGCGCCCCATCCAGCGGGTGAGGGGCAACGGGAAAAGGGGACATTCTACTTTTTGGCGGTACCGCTTTATCTTGCCGGCAGGGACACGGTTGCCAAAAAGTAGAATGTCCCCTTTTTCATCCGGTTCAGCAGGGAGGGGGTCAGGACGCGTAGCTGCGAATGTGTTTTCGGATGGCGCGGTCGGCCTCTTCGGGGTCGCCTTTTTCCAGGGCCTCGACCACGGTCATGTGACGGAGGGGGGCGTTTGGAGTATCCTCGTCGAAGCTGTCGCGGTCCCAGGCGTTCATCGAGAGCAGGCAGATGGTCGCGATCTGGTTGTACCGTTCTTCGAGGATCGCGCAGTCGGCGAGTTCAAAGAGCTTGCGGTGAAACTCATAGTCCATGTATCCGGCGTCCTGGAGCTTTCCTTCCTGGACGAGTTTGCGGATCCGCAGGGCGAGCTGGCGGAGCTTGTCGATTTTGGCGGCGTTGTTTTCGCGGGCGAGGATTCGGGCGGCTTGGACTTCCAGTCCTTCGCGGACGACGTTGGCCTGGCGGACCTGGCCGGCGCTGAGCTTGTTGAGGCCGATGCCCCGCTGGGGGCTGACCTTGAGGATTCCTTCCTGTTCGAGGCGTTTGATCGCGCCGAAGACGGGGACGACCGACATGCGGAAGTGTTTGGCCAACTCGCGGATGGACCAGGGTTTATCGTCGCTGAACTGG
>JAAYCJ010000234.1 GCA_012729815.1 Phycisphaerae bacterium
AACACGCGGAGGGCGGAAGGGGAGGGGTCGGAATCTCTTTCCCTTGTCCGCTGGCGGAGGGCTCTTCAGACGCGGCGTGTTTTGTTGTCTTGATTAGAACGGCAACGCTTCCGATCTCCCGCCGCCTTCGCAGCCTCCCGCCGCCCACATTCCTGGCCCGTTTCCTGCGCTTCTGTAGACATCCCTTTCGGCGTCTCTGCCTGCGTCTCCAGAACCGCCGATTTGCATCCCTGGCAATCCCGTGCTATCCTTATCCTGCGGGAACCATCCACTTCCCGCCCGCGCGTCGCCTCGCGCGACGTTTGATAACTCCATACCCGGTTGCCCTCTCTCCTTTCTCCCCGTTCGCTCCGCGGGAGCGAGGGGCCTGGCAAATCCTACAATTTGTACAAAACCCCCGCACGCCGCCCCGCCCGGTTCACCGCACTCCCGCAAAGAACCGCTCCCCGACAAATCGTACGTTCTGTACAAAACGTACATCCGGCTCCCGCCCGGTTTACCGGAGCTCCTGACCGCCAAATTCCCCGCCGGACAGGGGCGCGCAGATTTCACAAATTGTACAAAGCCCGCGCAACCATCGCTTGAACAACACCCTCCAACCGCGACCCCTGAATCCCGGACTGGTACGGATCGCGCGTTTTGTACAAAACGCACACCCCATCCGCCCCGATCGGCTGCTTCCCAATCCGCAAGTTCTCTCCGCGTGGTCCGCGTGCTCCGTGCCGGTCTTCTTGAGGGAGCAAGAGTGACGCCCACTTGTATGGAAGATGGCGGCAGGATACGATGTTGTGCCAACACGGTAGGAGCAAAGCAATCTATGTCATCGAGATCGAATGCGAATACGGTCATCGTCGGTTACGGCGACTCCATCACGCTGTCGATGGAGCAGTCGGCGGAGAAAAAATGGCTGACGCGGCTGGGCCGATCGCTGGCCGAGGCGCTGCCCGGACGAAACTTCACGATGGTCAACTCCGGCGTGGGCGGCGAGACGTCGCGCGAGGGGCTGGCGCGGATCGAGCCCGCCGTCCTGGCGCATCAGCCGGACGTCGTGCTCGTCGAGTTCGGCGGCAACGACGCCACGCACGATCCGGCCCGGCACGTGCCGGTGACCGAGTTCCAAGCCAATCTCGAGACGATGCGGGCGGCGATCGTCGATCGCGCCAAAGCCGAGATGGCCCTGCTGGTCTTCCCGCCGGTGATCGACGAGTGGCACTGCTGGAGCAACGAGGCGTTCTACAAGCCCTACGGCGGCCTGGACGGCTGCCTCGAGCAGTACCGCCAGGCGACGCGCGAATTCGCGCGGACGCACCGGCTGGTGCTGGCCGACATCGACCGCGCCCTGCGCGAAGCCGGCAAAAAGGACGGCAACGGCCGCTACATCAAGCCGGACGGCGTGCATCTGACCGACGACGGCAACCAGGTCGTCGCCGAAACGGTGCACCGCGCGCTGGTCGAAACGATCTGAAAACCCCTCCAAACCCGCGGCGGGCGGCCTCGAAGGCCATGCCGTCACCGCGTCATTCCGGATTGGACAAGGGTGAAGGCGGCGGCTGGCGGCCCCAATCGGCGGGCGTCTCGGACAGCTCGAACCGCAAAACCGCGCCGCCGACGATCTCGCCATGACGCAGCCACGCGCGGTCGAGCGGCCGGCCGTCGAGTGTGGCCGACGCGATGTAATGCCCCTTCGGACCCGCCTGCGGCGCCTCGATGACCAACTGCCTGCCGCTCTGACCGAGCTGCACCGTCGTCCGCGCAAACGCCGGTGCGGTCAGCAGCCACAGGTCCTGGCCCATCACCGGATAGAGGCCCATCGTCGAGCCCATGTAGAACGCGCTCTGACAGCCCATGTCCTCATTGTCCTTGATCCCGTCGCGGGTCGGCTCGAAATACCGCTCCAGCGCCCAGCGGACCCGCTCCGCCGTCTTGTCCGGCCGGCCCGCGTAGATATAGAGGTAAGGCACGTGCAGGATCGTCTCCTTCGAGTGGTAGTAGCCGCGCTCGAAGAACCCGTCCAGCCGCCGGACGAACGCCTCCGGCCCGCCGACGCGAGCGATCAGCCCGGCAAAGTCGTGATGAACGCTGAACGACCACTGCCAGCTTGTGCCCTCATAAAAGAACGGATCGTTCCACGAATCCGGCAGACACCCAGCCGGGTCGAACGGCCCGGCCCAACTCCCATCCGGCCGGCGCGGCGCAAAGAACCCCAACTCCTCGCGCCACAGGTTCCACACCTTCCGCGAACTGGCGTAGTACCGCTTGGCCACCTCGGCCTGGCCCAGGTGCTCAGCCAACCGGCCGATGCACCAGTCCTGATACGCGTACTCCAGGTGGCGCGACACGCAGCTTTTTCGCACGTCCGTCGAGACGTAGCCCAGATCGCGATAGTCCTTCAGGTGCCGGCCGTACAGCCACGGATCGGGCGACTCGACCTCGGCGTTCTTCCGCATCGCCCGCAACGCCTTCGCATAGTCGATCCCCTCGATGCCCTTGAGCGCCGCTTCGCACAGCAGAATGTCCGCTGAGCTGCCGCCCTGGATCTGGGCGCTGTGCCCAGCGATCCACGCGTCGGGCAGCCAGCCGATATGCTCCTGCACGTCCAGCAGGCAGTTCAGCATCGCCGCCTCGGTTTCCGGATCGAACAGCGAGATCAGCGAGTTGGCGTTGCGAACGCTGTCCCACAAACAGTAGTAATCGGTGAAATGCCGCACGCCCGATGTCCACGCCGGGTTCTCATCGTCGACGCCCAGGTCGCTGGGCATGGCGATCAGACGCGAAAACGACGTGTAAAACAGCGTCTTCTGCGACTCGCTTCCGCCCTCGACCGCGATCCGCGAAAGGGCCTGGTTCCAGGTATGGCGGGCGTCGGCGCGGACGGCGTCAAAAGTCTTGCCGGCGGTCTGGCGTTCGACGCTTCTCCGCGCGTTGGCGACGCTGACGTAAGAGACACCCACCTGGACGTTAAGCTCGCCGACGTCGCCGAATCCCGCCGCCACCTTGACGCCCGGTCCCTCAACCACCTTCTGGCCGGGCACGTACCGCGCCCCATTAGCCAGGATCCGCTCGCGGATCGGCCGATCGAACCGCGCGTAGAAGTAGACCGAGTACGGGAATGTATGGCCCCACCCGCCGCGGTAGTTGCCTCGGCCGACGATTTCGGTGTCGGAGATGAACTCGGCGAACCCGCCGATCGAATACGCCCACTCGCTGACCGGCATCCACTCCGGCGGCTGAATCACCGCCCCGACGTCCACCACCACACCCGACTCAACGCCACGCGGAAAGCGGTACCGGTGGACACCGACCCGCGGCGTGACGGTCAGTTCCACCTCGATCCCAGCCGGCGCCAGCCGCACCGCGTAGTAGCCGGCCCCGGCCCGCTCGTCCTGCCGCTCGTACGGATCGAAACCGATCCGCAGCGGACCGGTGATCGGCGTCATCAAAACGTTGCCGTAGCGACCGCCGCCGCCGGTTCCGCTGACGTGCGTGTGGCTAAACCCGACAATCGGCCGATTGCTGCGGTAACCGCTCGACGGCTGAGGATACACCACGTCCGGACCCAGGCGGACCAGGCTATAAGGCAGGTGCGGCCCGCACAGACAGTTGCCGCAGCCGTCGACTCCAATGAAAGGATCAACCCATTTCGCCAAATCGCTCATAACGAACCTGCCCGAATCGTGCGCTTCAAAACGTCGTCGTGACCGTCCGATCATTATGGCATCCGCTCCATCGAATGCAATCCCTTTGCCTCTCACCGCCTTGCGACACCCGAATGGATCGACCATTTTGCCCGGCTACAATTCCTCCAGAGAAGTCCGGGAATTGAAGGGGGACAAACCATGAACCGCACGCACAGGCTCAATCTGTTTGCGCTCGGCTGCGCGTTGACGATGCTGCTGGCCGGATGCCCGGGACCTACGCCCGATCCGAATGACCTCGATCCCAACGCCGTCGATCCCAACGCCACCGAACCGAACGTAGTGGAACCCAACGACGTCGAACCCAACGAAACCGATCCGAATGCCGTCGATCCCAACATCACCGATCCCAACGACGTCCAGCCGCCGCCCGACGCCAACGAACCGCCCGTCCTGCCCTTCGCCGCTGCGAGCCTCACCTTCGACGCCGACGGCGCACCCGTCATCGCCACCGCCAAGAGCGGCGTGTACCGCCTGCAAAACGGCGAGTACCAGATGTTCATCTCCAGCTACGATAACCACCTTTTTAGCGTCGACCGGATCCGCTTCGTCAACGGCCAC
>JAAYCJ010000235.1 GCA_012729815.1 Phycisphaerae bacterium
ACCGGACATGCCCAACGGCCCGAAAACAACCATAACCGACCAGCGCATCGTGACCGTCTGTCTGCTCATCCTCGCCGCAGCGGCGATCGCCGCCGCTTTGTATCTGATCGGTTCGGTGCTGATCCCCTTTATATTGGCTGTGTTCCTGACCTACTGCCTGATTCCGCTGGTCGATGCCCAGATCAAATGGCTGCGGATCCCCCGCCCGTTGGCCATACTGACTACCATCGTCCTGGCCTGTGCGGTGCTGTTCTTTCTTGGATTGCTGATCCTCACCGCGGTGGGCCAGATTACTGTTTACGGCGACGAGTACCGGGCCCAGATCAAGCAGTTCACCACGGACCTGTTCTCCGAACTCCCCCTGGAGAAGCTGGGGTTGCAGATCGATCCCGCCCAGTCGGTCTGGGAAACCCTCAGCGGGGCGGTCACCACGCTGTTGGCCGGCACGGCCCGTGGCGTGATGAGCCTGGTCTCCAATGGGGTGCTGGTCCTGATCTTCCTGATCTTCATGCTGGCCGGGCGCAAGACCCCGCCGCCGGTCGGCAGCATCCGCTACGAGGTCGAGACCCAGGTCAAGCGCTACCTGCTGGCCATGGTGTTCACCTCCGGGATCACCGGCATTCTCGTGGGAGCAACGCTCAACGTTCTGGGCGTCAGTTTCGCCTGGATGTTCGGCTTTCTGGCGTTTCTGCTGAATTTCATTCCCAACATCGGCTCGGTCGTCGCCACGCTGCTGCCAATTCCGGTAGCCCTCCTGAACCCGGAGCTTTCCCTGACCGCCAAGGTCCTGGCCCTGGCCATCCCGACCGCCATCCAGTTCACCATCGGCAACATCATCCAGCCGAAGATCATGGGCCAGTCGCTCGATCTGCACCCGGTGGCCATTCTGCTGGCGTTGATGTTTTTCGGGACGATCTGGGGCATTGTCGGGATGTTCCTGGCCACGCCCATCGCGGCCGTCCTGAAGATCCTCTTCCAGAAGCTCGAGTACACCCGGCCGATCGCCAAGCTCCTGGCCGGGCACATCGACGATAAGCCCGTCTCCTGACGATCCGCTGCGCCCTTCAGCTTGCCCGGTCGAGCCGGCGATATTGGATGGCCTCGGCGACGTGTTCGGCCTTCAGGTGCTCGCTGCCCTCGAGGTCGGCGATAGTCCGCGCGACCCGCAAAACCTTGTCGTGTGCCCTCGCTGAGAGGCCCAGTTCCTGGACAGCCGAGCGCAGGATGGTCTCGCACGTCTGATCGAGCTTGCAGTGGGTCCGCAGCAGCCGGGTGGTCATGCGGGCGTTGGTGGTTCCCGGCCGATCGGCGAACCGCTGCTGCTGGATGCGGCGGGCCCGATTGACCCGCTCGCGAATGACCGCTGAGCTGTCGCCGGACGGCGTCGCCCGCAGGCGGTCCAGTTCGACCGGCGGGACTTCGATGTGAATATCGATTCGGTCCAGCAGCGGCCCGGAGATCTTGCTGACGTACTTTTCGATCCGGGCCGGAGAGCACCGGCAGGGCTTTCGCGGATGGCCGAAATAGCCGCACGGACAGGGGTTCATCGCCGCCACGAGCATGAATCGGGCTGGGAAGGTCGAGGAGGCCTGGGCCCGCGCGATGGTCACCTCGCCGTCCTCCAGCGGCTGGCGGATCGTTTCGAGCGTGGCCCGCTGAAACTCGGGCAACTCGTCGAGGAACAGCACGCCATTGTGGGCCAGGCTGATTTCGCCCGGCTGGGGCGGATTGCTCCCGCCGACCAGGGCCACCGGCGAGGCTGAGTGGTGCGGCAGCCGCACCGGACGGGTGCCGACCAGCGGACGGTTGTTCTTGAGCAGCCCGACGGCTGAGTATATCCGCGTGGTTTCCAGGGCCTCAGCCAGCGTCAGTTCCGGCAGCACGGTCGGCAGCCGATGGGCCAGCATCGTCTTGCCCGACCCGGGCGGCCCGATCATCAAAACGTTATGGCTTCCCGCCGCCGCGATGGTCAGCGCGCGTTTAGCATGTTCCTGGCCTTTGACGTCGGCGAAGTCCTGTTCGTAGTGGCTGGCCACGTCGAAAAGCCGTTCCAGATCGACCCGCGCCGGTTCCAGCGGGAGCTGTTCGGTCAGGAACCCCACCGCCTCGGTCAGGTTGCCCACGCCGACGGCTTCAATGCTCTCGACCACCGCCGCCTCTTTGGCGTTTTCGCGCGGCAGCACCAAGCCGCGATAGCCGTTCTCGGCCGCGAGCATCGCCGTCGAAAGGGCCCCGCGGATCGGACGGAGCCGCCCGTCGAGGGCCAGTTCGCCGGCTACCATGTACTCCTTGAGCAGGGCGGCTTCAATCTGCCCATCCGCCGCGAGCAGGCCGATCGCGATCGGCAGATCGAACGACGGGCCCTCCTTTCGCACGTCGGCTGGGGCCAGGTTGATCAGCGTCTTGTGCCGCGGAAACATATACCCGCAGTTGATCAGGGCCGCCTTGATCCGGTCGATGCTCTCCTTGACCGCGGCGTCCGGCAGACCGACGATGTTGACCCCCGAGTACCCTTTGGACGAGACGTCCACCTCGACTTCGCACTCGATCGACTCGATGCCGCTGAGGGTGACGCTATGCACTTTGGCCAGCATGGGGGATATTAGACACTCCCGTGGCCGAAAAAGCAAGAAGCCACATTGCGAAATCTACAGGCAACGGAACGTCGGAGCGGATTGCCGCTTCACTTTCCTGTTCGGATTGACTCTCACCGACCAAACAGAGTAGATTACCGTCATGATTCGACGGCGTTTCGGCATATTTCCCGGCGTCGGCCCCAGGGCCGAACGGCAGATCGCCCAGGCGGGTCTCGGCGATTGGAACGCCTTTACCCGTGACCCCGCTGCATCCGGCCTGCCCGCCAGGCTCCAAGCCAATCTGCAGGAAGCGATCGGCGTCTGGTCGAACGCCCTGGAGCAAGGCGATCCGGCGTTCTTCGCCCGGAACCTGGCCCGAAAGCATCACTGGATGCTCTACGAGCGTTTCGCCGGCCGGATCTGCTATCTGGACATTGAGACCACCGGCCTGAGTCCCCGGTCCGACGTGGTGACCATGGTCGGGCTCTACGACGGGCGGCGGTTCACCTGTCTGGTTCGCGACCAGGACCTGACGGCGGAGAATCTCGCTGCGTGTCTGGCGGACTGCGGGATGCTGGTGACCTACTACGGGTCGAGTTTCGACCTTTCGTTCCTGCGCCGCGGGTTTCCGCGGATCGACTGGGACCTGCCCCATTTCGACCTGTGCTTCGCCGGCAAGCGCGTCGGCCTGACCGGGGGACTGAAGTCCATCGAGCGCCAACTCGGCATTGTCCGCGATCCGTCGCTCGTCGAGGTCGATGGCTTTGAGGCGGTCCGGCTGTGGCACGCCCATCGCCGCGGCGACACCGCCGCCCTGCCGAGACTCCGGGCCTACAACGAGGCCGACACGGTGAACCTGGAGCGGATCGCCTCGACGATCTACCAGCGGCTTTGCGGACTCTGATCCGGACGCGAGGTCACGCCGACGGCGTCCTATCGCCACTGCAGGATGACCTTGATCACCTCCGCGCGGCGCGATCGCATCAGTTCCATTCCGCGGGCAAACTCCCGCGCGGGCAAGCGGTGCGTCACCAGCTTCTCCAGCGGCAGGTTCGCCTCAATGGCCAGTCGCACCGCTGCCGGCCAGGCCTCCGCGCTGGCGTTGCTGCCCGAGACCGTCAGTTCGCGGTGCAGGAGCTTGTTCCACGGGAAATCGGCACGGGTTGTTCCGTAGTCGCCCAGCACCAGGATTCTGGCCTGCGGCGCCGCCAGATCGAGCACTCCGTTCAGGGCGGCGCCGTTGCCGCTGGCCTCGATGATGGTGGGAATTCTCCCGGCTGAGGGATCGAGGCGATCGGTGTGGTAGTTGACGGTCCGGGCGGCGCCGAACTGCCGGGCCAGGGCCAGACGCGGGTCGCGCCCGCCGGTCAGGACGATCTGCGACG
>JAAYCJ010000236.1 GCA_012729815.1 Phycisphaerae bacterium
ACTCGCCCGGTCAGGATCGAACATCCTGCCGTGAAGCGACCGGCCGTCGCGGCGACGATTCGCCGATATCGGCCTTGAAAGGCGAAAAGGTCTCGGGATCCGGCGGCGAATCCCCCCGCCGAATGGCCGGGTACGGACTGCCCGCACGGGTGAACCGTTCGGGCCAATCGGCCACATACCGAATCGGCCCCCGCCACAGCCGCCATAAATGCCCCTTGAGCCGCCAGGCGGTCTCCGCCAACGCCGCCATCCCCCATATCTGATCACCCAAGTGCTTGCGCTGAAACAGCCTCTGGCGAATGTTCAGAATCCTGACGAGATTCACCGGGTTGTAAAACGCCCCGTAAGCCAGAAGAACGTTGAGCTGCTGACGCCACGGCGAACGATGCCCAGCTGCGAATACGTGGTTGCCATCCGAATGCCGGTCCGTCATGGTCAGACCCGCCACACTCTCGAAGAGCCGTTGCTGCTCGATGCAGTCGTTAAAGAGCCGCGTGCCCACCGCCGGCGACGCCACCGTGCACTGGATGCCCACCACGCCCGCCTCGTGGAGAAACCGGACCTGGTCGATCAGACCCTCCAGGTTCCTTCGACCGAACAGCGGCTGACGGTCGTGGTGCATGAGCATCGCCATCGGCGAGATGTTGTTGGCCAGCAAATCCTGACAGACCTGCCGGGTAACCTCCGCCTGCTGGCCCTTGTCGATCAGCGTGCCCGAAAGGTCCTCCACGCCCATCCAGATCCCGTTGAACCCGGCACGGTTCGGCCGCGCCAACGGCAGCAAATCGCGATTCTTGTACACGTCGATCACCGTCGCCTCAGTGGCGAATCGAAGCCGCCGGCCCATCGGCTTGCCGTCGATCTGCCGCGTCGCCATCCGCTCGATCACCTCCTCGACGTACCGCCGGCTGTTAAAGAAGTTATCGTCCGCCCCGAAGAAGTACCGCGTGTCCATTCGCACACGGCAATCGGCCAGTTCCTCGACGATCCGCTCCGCGCTCTTTCGACGGAACGTCCGCATGTTGTACGACGGAATCGGGCAGTAATGGCAGTTGAACTTGCATCCGCGCGTGACCAGAACCGCCGCCACGTGAAGGCCCCGGCATGCATCCGCCAGCGGGATCGGCTGCGCCGCCAGGGTCGCCCGGCGGTGCGCCGGCTCCAGCAGACCAAATCCCACCGTCGGCATCGGCAGCACGTCAAGGTCCGCCAGCAGCCGCTGCGGACCGGTGTTGATCAGATGCCGACCGTCGCTGCGGCCGTCGCGGCTGTAAACCAGACCCGACACCTTCTCCAAAGCTCCGTCGCGCCGCGCCCGCTCGAACGCCTGACGCATCGTCCCCGCTCCGGCCCCGTATTCGCCCAACACCGACAACAATTCCAGCAGAACCGGCTCTTCACCGGTCACCGCCACGTCCGCACCCATCTGACCGTCCGCGCCCAACCCGAACATGTCGAACGGCTCGTAGCAGACCTTCGGACCGCCCGCGATGATCAGCGGCCGATCCGCTCCCTTGCTCCACGCCCGCTCGATCAGCCGGTACGCCGCCGCCGCATGCACCTTCACCGCCGAAATCAGCAGCATGTCGATCGGCTGCCCGTCGACCTCGGCTCGCGCCGGGTCAAGATTCGGGTTATGAAGCCCGAAGCTGACCCGCGTCCTGCCCATGCCCGCGCTGTCCAGCGCCGCCCCGATCGCCCGCGGCCCAGCCGGCACCATGTACCAGTCAAAATGCACAAACGGCAGCATCCGCGTCCGCCGGTCAAACGCCGAAATCACCAGACTGCGAACCTCTCCCAGCCCCCGATTGCCGCGCAGATCCCGCTCCAGTCGCCGATACCGATCCGGAGACAAAAAACGGTCCTCGCCTCGGCGTTGCTCTAGCTCCATATTCCACCTTTGCAGGGCTTATTGTTGATAAGACGAACCCCCATTAAAGTCACATTGTATCATGGATGGGCCATACGCAGAAATGGAAATCTCAACGCGGTCGGGGCCGCCGGGCACGGGTGAGCGACGCGAAACGCCCGCGCCAATCGCGCAGCCGCCAAATCGCGATCCCCGCCGGCAGCCCAGACCACTACCGCACAAACCAGAAATCCAGCCAGCCCTCGTCCAGATGGATCTCCGACAACTCGGGCTCAACCGACGCCGCCATCTGATCCCGCTGATAGAGCCGGCCGGGGCCGTCCTCGCCGTAGAAAACCTCAACCTCGCGCTGATCGTACTCCGAATAGCCCGTCTTCGCCGAGTCGCCCACCGGCGTCATCGCGATCACCGTATCGCCTTTCCACTTCACCTGATAGCGGTACTGCCGACGGCCCGGATTGCCCACCGAAACCTGCTCCTCCCTCTCCGTCAGCGGATACGAAACCTCGATCCTCGCTCCCGCGGGTTGCCGTCCAATGCACATCGCGTTGCCCCAGATCCGCGTCTCCACCGACCGCCCGGCCACCGTCGCCCGCATCTGATCTCCGGCGACGAACGCCGGCACCCGCACCTTCACCGCGCACGACTCCTTCAACTCGATCGTCAGCCGCCCCTGATACGGCTGATAGCCCCGGATCTCCGCCTGCGGCAGGCGCTTGTCCACGTGAAGCCATACCTCCAGCCCCTCATCCCTGTACCGCGCCGCGTTCTTCCACGCGATAAACAGCCCATGCGTCCCGGACCCGCCGCAGCAATTCTGAAATGCCCGCGTCTTGTTCTTGAGCTCCGGCCCGCCCCAGTGCGCGTTCATCGTCTCCCGCGCCGCCAGGATGTGATTCGGCGAACTCCACCCGGCGTACCCGCCGACCATCCGCGATCCGATCCGCCGCCGCGAAAACTGCGCGTCGTCCGCCCGTGAACAATCCGAATCCAGCCACGCGCCGTCCGCCACCTGACTCTCCACCAGGTGATTCCGCACCAGCCGCTCCACGTCCGACCAATACTCCGGATGACCGTGATTCGCCAGCGTCACCATCAGCGCCAGGTAATCCATCACCGCGCACGTCTCGCACGCCACGATATCCCCCGTCCGCCCGATCACCTCCGGCAAAAAACCGAAGCTCGTCGCCTCCGACCGAACGTAACGGTATAGCGCGTCCACCCGGCTGTAGAGCTCCGGATCGCCGACCGCCAACGCGTACTCCGCTGCGCCGGACAGTATCCGCAGGTTGCCGTGCATGTGTCCGCCGTGACGAAAGGTGTTGTCCGGCGAGAAAAGCGGATTGACCGCGAACACCTGATGCACCAGCCGCCCGGCCAACTCGATCGCCTGCGGGCAATCCATGAACCGTCCACACGCCGCCAGACTCTTGATCCCGAAACCCGTCCAGCCCGGCTCCTTGCTCGCCGACTCCTCGACCAGCGCCGGCAGATGCTCGATCATCCGGCGGATTGCGCCTTCCGCCTCCGGACATTGTCCGCCCAACCACACCGTCAGCAGCGTGTAAAGCACCAGCCCCTGAACCGCGAACGACACCGGCTGTTCCGGGCAATAAGCGGTTTGCGGCTGAACGAACAGACCCGTCCGCGGATCGAGCCGAGCGAAAACCTTCTCCAGCCAGATCGACTCGATCGGCAGTTCGCAGCCGGTCATGATCCTCGCCATCGTCGCCGCCTGCAACTGGCGGCACATCACGTCGCCCCAGTCCGGAAAATCGTGCGCCGCCTCCGCCGGATCGGTCCAGAAAACATGAAAGTACGGCAGGTGCTCGCCGTCCACCATCCGCGTCAGATAGTTGAAGCTCCGCCTCGCGTACTCCTCGAGCGAAAATGTCTTCGCCGCGGTGCTCATGCCGCCTCCGTGTTTGAAATCATCGCGACTCGCCCAACGCGCTGCGCAACGCCTGCCGGCGCTCGATCAGCGACTGCCACAAAATCGCGATCTCGCACGCGTACCAGATCACCTTCATGCCTTTGCCGATCCACGCCGCCGTCCGCTGCGGATCGGTGCTCGCGATCCCCGGCAGAACGCCGTGCCGACCGCACGCCTCGATCACCCGCTCCACCGCCGCCAGAAACTCCGGACTCTGCGTCTGGCCGGGAATTCCCATGCTCATCGACAAATCGTCGCCGCCGACCAGCGCGATGTCCAACCCTTCCACCGATAAAATCCCGTCCAGGTCGGCCAGCGCCTCAGCCGTCTCGATCTGCACGCCGACCACCAGGTTCCGGTTCACCGTCTCGATCTGCTCCGCCGTCGATTTCCAGCCGATGTACTTGCCGATCGGACACGTCGAACCCGCCAGACCGCGAAGACCGCGCGGCGGATACCGGACCGTCCGCATGATCTGCTCCACCTGCTCGCGCGAGCGAATTCGCGGTATGAAAATCCCGTCCGGCGCCTGGTCCAGCGTCCGGTTCATCTCGTGATAGCAGTCCTCGCACACCCGGACCATGCTCGGCAGACCCAGACACCGCGCCACGCGAATGTGCTCCATCACCGTCTCGTCATTGAACGCCGAGTGCTCACGATCGATCAGCACCGCGTCGTAACCGGCGTGGGCGAACGCCTCGATCACCGCCGGCGTCCGCATCTCGATCAGAGTCCCGAACACCAGCACGTCGCCGCGGTCCACGCGCTCTCGAAGAAGTCCCTGGCACGCGTTCACAAATCGCTCCTCTCACAAAGGTTCATACGCCGTCGCCGGCTCACCGCCGGGCGCTCGTCCGCCGCTCGAATACCTCTCTGACCTCCGGGTTGACCGGATGTTTCGGCCATCGCCCGCCCAGCACGTCCGCCACCGCCTCAGCCGCGCGAATCCGAGCCTCCGCCAACGCCTGCACCGACACCGCCGCCACGTGCGGCGTGCGAATCACGTTCTCCAGCGAAAACAGCGGATGGTCCGTCGCAAAACCGTCAGGATCCAGCACGTTCACGCAGCCGTACACGTCGATCGCCGCCCAACGGATCACCCCGTCCCGCAGCGCAGCCGCCAACGCGTCCTCGTCCACCAACTCGCCGCGGCTCGTGTTCACCAGCACCGCCGAACGCTTCATCTTCTTGAACTCCGCCGCGCC
>JAAYCJ010000237.1 GCA_012729815.1 Phycisphaerae bacterium
CCATCCTCTTCGTCGGCATGATCGGTTTTGCCGGCCTGCTGATCCTGGCCTACCTCTACGCCTGGCTGAAGGGAGCGTTCCGGTGGCCCTAGACCCGAATTTCACCCAATCCCAATGCCCCGGCACAGCGCCCGAAGGCCAGATCGTCGTCGGCCGATTCGACCGAATCGCCGCCTGGGCCCGCCAGCACACCGTCAACTGGGCCCGCCGCAACAGCCTCTGGCCGCTTCCCTTCGCCACCGCCTGCTGCGGCATCGAACTGATGGCCACAGCCGCCAGCCGATACGACATCGCCCGATTCGGCGCCGAAGTCCTGCGCTTCAGCCCGCGCCAAGCCGACGTCCTCTTCGTCGCCGGCCGCGTCGTGGTCAAGATGATGCCGGTTCTTCAGCGGATTTACCTCCAGATGGCGGAGCCCCGCTGGGTCATCAGCATGGGCGCCTGCGCCAGTACTTCCGGCGTATTCAACACTTACGCCGTGGTGCCGGGAATCGATCGTTACATGCCGGTGGACGTCTACATTCCCGGCTGCCCGCCGCGTCCCGAAGCGCTGCTCGAAGCGATCATGGCCATCCAGCGGCTGATCGACGATCCGGACTTGGCCAAAAAGGTCCGACGGCCGCTGGGCCTGGTGATCGAACGGGATGAGAAGATCGACTCGAACGACCTGCCTGCGGCGCTCTCCAACAAGCCACATCATCAGCCGGAGAGCAATATCTCGTGACAGAAGACCAGGTCCGGCAGTTTCTGACCACGCAGTTTGGCCCGGAGGGCTGGGAACTCGCCCTGCTCCTGGATAACCCCGGTTCGCCCAAGCAGTTATGCATCGTGCTGAGGGACCGGGAAAAGCTCCTGGACCTGATGTACCTGCTGCGGAACGACCCGCAATGGCGGTTCGATCAACTGATCGACCTGGCGGGCGTGGACTACCTGAACTATCCCGATGCCCAGGAACGGTTTGGGGTGGTTTACAGCCTGCTGTCGCACGAATCCGGCCAGCGGCTGTGGATTAAAATGATGTTTGATGAGCCTGATTTGAGGATTCCCAGCGTGGCCGAAGTCTGGCCCGCCGCCGGGTGGATGGAGCGCGAGGTCTACGACCTTCTGGGCATCGTATTCGAAGGTCACAAGGACCTTCGGCGGATCGTGTGCCCGGAGTGGTTTACCGCCCATCCACTTCGGAAAGATTATCCGCTGCGAGGGATGGGCGAGAGAGAAAGCCTGCCGGTAGTGACGCGGGAGGACGCCTGAGCGTGTTTCCGGACCGGCAATTGTTCTACTGTTCGGTTGTATGACAATCATACAAATTCGCGATGGCCTACGATCTGGAAAAAGTCAGGACCGACGACGGACTGGGTGAGGTCTGGACCCTCAACTTCGGACCTCAGCACCCCGCCACCCACACCACGATTCGACTCGTGCTGAAGCTCGACGGCGAAAAGGTCGTAAAGTGCACGCCGCACATCGGTTACCTCCACAGCGGGTTCGAAAAGCTCGGCGAGGACCTCGATTTCAACCAGTACGTGGTGGTCACCGACCGGATGAACTACGTTTCGCCGCTGGCCAACAACATCGCGTGGCACGGAACGGTGGAACGCCTTATGGGAATTGAGGTTACGCCGCGCTGCCGCTTTCTGCGGGTCATCATGGCGGAACTCTCGCGGATCAGCGACCATCTGCTGAGCGTCGGCGCCGCGGCGCTGGACCTGGGCGCGTTTACGCCTTTCCTGTACGGTTTTTACGAACGGGAGATGATCTACGACCTGTTCGAACTGGCGTGCGGCCATAGGTTTACGAACAGCTACACGCGGGTGGGCGGTCTGAGCCAGGACATCCCGGACGGCTGGGTCGATCGCTGCCGCGTGTTTTGCGGACGGTTGCCCAAGGCGCTGGACGACATCGAGTCGCTGCTGACGACGAATCGGATTTTCGTGGATCGGACCAAGGGAATCGGCGTGGTGAGTCGCGATGAGGCGATCGCGTGGTCGCTGACCGGACCGTTGGCGCGGGCGAGCGGGGTGAGGCGCGATTTGCGGAAGGACGAGCCGTATCTGTGCTATGAGGAGTTTGACTTCAAGGTGCCGATTGCGACGGGCGGGGATTGCTACGCGCGGTACCTGGTGCGGGTGGAGGAGATGCGCCAGTCGCTGCGGATCCTTGAGCAGGCGTTGGACAAGCTGCCGGTTGGGCCGGTGAGCGTGGATCCGAACACGAAGATGACGCTGCCGCCGAAGCGGGAGGTTTACGGTTCGATCGAAGGGCTGATCCATCACTTCGAGATGATCATGCCGAATCGGAGTTTTACGCCGCCGCTGGGCGAGGTATATCACGCCAATGAGACAGCGAACGGCGAGTTGGGATTTTTCATTGTGTCGGACGGTGGGCCGCGGGCGTATCGGGCGCGGTGTCGGCCGCCGTCGTTTATCCACATGCAGGCGATGCCGCTGATGATCGAGGGGCATCAGATTTCGGATGTGGTGGCGGTACTTGGAAGTTTGAATATTATCGCGGCGGAGTTGGACAGGTAGGTGGTGGGGAAGAATTCAGAAGTCAGAATTCAGAAGCCAGAAGGCGGAGGGGAAATGAAAAATGAAAATACTAAATAGAAAAGTGCAAAATGAAGACGTTGCCGGAGGCGGCTTGGAGCACTTGGTTGGGCAGGCTAGGTGAGACTTAGACGATGGGCTGGAAGGCGCTGAATAGAAGAGAGAAGCAGGTTGGGCCGGGTGACGGGCCGGTGTTGACGGAGGGTTTGCGCGGGCGGATCGCGGAGTTTCGGAGGCAGTATCCGACGAATCAGTCGGCGCTTCTGCCGACGCTGTTGGCGGTTCAGGAGGAGGCGGGGTACGTGTCGGAGCGGGCGGTGGAAGAGGTGGCGGCGGCGTTGGAGCTGGCGCCGGCGACGGTGATGGACACGCTGAGCTTTTACAGCCACTTGTGGCGGGGTCCGAAGGGTCGTCACGTGGTGATGGTGTGCCGGGGATTGAGCTGCGAGGTGTGCGGCGGCGAGGATCTGCTGGGCGAGTTGAAGCGGAAGCTTAAGATTGGCGAGCATGAGACGACGGCGGACGGGCGGTTCACGCTGATCACGGAGGAGTGCATGGGGGCGTGCGAGAAGGCGCCGTACATGCTGGTGGACGGCGACGGGTACGGGCCGGTGCGAAAGGACGAGTTGGACGGGATTTTGAGCCGGTACGCATGATGAGCGATTCGCAGTACAAACCGGTGTTGCTGAGGAACCGCGGCGTGGCGGAGGTCCGGAAGCTGGCGGTCTACCGCGAGCGCGGCGGGTATAAGGTATTGGAGAAGGCGCTGAAGAGCGAGCCGGCGGCGATCGTCGATCAGGTCAGGCAGTCGGGTCTGCTGGGCCGCGGCGGGGCGGGATTTCCGACGGGGTTGAAGTGGACGTTTCTGCCGCAGGGCCGGACGAAGACGTATTTGTGCGTGAACGCGGACGAGGCGGAGCCGGGGACGTTCTGCAATCGGGTGCAGATGGAGAGCGATCCGCACCAGGTGCTGGAGGGGATCATCATTTCGGCGTACGCGGTTCGGGCGCAGCGGGCGTACGTGTACATCCGGTACGAGTATCCGCAGCAGGCGGCGGCGCTGGAGTCGGCGATCGGGGAGGCGCGTGAGGCGGGGTTGTTGGGTCGGAACATTCTGGGAAGCGGGTTCGAGTTGGAGGTGCACCTGTTCCGCAACGCTGGGGCGTACATTTGCGGGGAGGAGACGGGGCTGCTGGAGAGTCTGGAGGGCAAGCGCCCGTGGCCGCGGATCAAGCCGCCGTATCCGGCGATTCGCGGGTTGGCGGGGGAGCCGACGATCATCAACAACGTTGAGACGCTGACGTGCGTTCTGCACATTGTGGATCGCGGGGCGGATTGGTTCCGGTCGCTGGGGACGGAGCGGAGTCCGGGTCCGAAGCTGTTCTGCGTTTCGGGTCACGTGAAGAGTCCGGGCGTGTTCGAGCGGCCGCTGGGGGTGAATCTCAAGACGCTGATTTACGAGTGCGCAGGCGGGGTCCGCGAGGATCGGTCGATCAAGGCGGTGATTCCGGGCGGGATTTCGACGGGTTTTCTGACGGCGGACGAGATCGACGTGCCGATGGCGTTCGAGAGTTTCACGCGGGAGAAGAACGGGTGCCTGGGGATGGGGACGGGGGCGGTGGTGGTGCTGGATGAGACGACGGACATGCTGAAGGTGCTGCACAACACGGCGCGGTTTTTCTCGTCGGAGTCGTGCGGCCAGTGCACGCAGTGCCGGGAGGGGACGGGCTGGATGTACAAGATGGCGCGTCGGATGCTGGCGGGGGGCGGTCGGAGCGAGGACCTGGACATCATCGCGGAGCAGACGGAGCGGATGGGGATGATGACGGGCCAGAGCATCTGCGGGTTGTCGGACGGGGCGTCGTACCCGCTGCGGACGCTGGTGACGAAGTTTCGGGCGGAGTTGGAGGAACGGATGGAGGAGCGCAAGGCGAAGGGTCTGGCGGTGGCGTGAGTGGTATGATGGCGGAAGCGCAGGAACAATTCGTTGAGTTTGTGATCGACGACCGGACGGTTCAGGGCCGGATGGGCGATAGCGTGTTGCGGACGGCTTTGGATCACGGGATCGCGATTCCGTACTATTGCTGGCATCCTGGGATGTCGGTGGTGGCGAGTTGCCGGCTTTGTCTGGTGGAGATGGACGATTTTGACGCGAAGTCGGGGGATTTGCGTCGTGTTCCTCGGCTGGTGCCTTCGTGTTCGACGCCGGTCAAGCGGGGGATCCGGGTTTACACGCAGACGGAGAAGGTGAAGGCGAGCCGCGCGGCGGTGATGGAGCACTTGTTGTTGAATCACCCGCTGGATTGCCCGGTGTGCGACCAGGCGGGCGAGTGCTGGCTTCAGGATTACGACTACTGGCACGGTTCGGCGCATTCGCGGATGATCGATCCGAAGACGAAGCAGCCGAAGAAGGACGTGGGCGAGCACATATTGCTGTACGCGGACCGGTGCATTCTGTGCAGCCGTTGCGTGCGGTTCTGCCGGGAGGTGTCGGGCGGGTCAGAGGTGGCAATCGTCAACCGCGGTCACCGGTGCGAGATCGACGTTCATCCGGGTTGTTCGCTGGAAGACAAGATGTCGGGCAACGTGGCGGACATCTGCCCGGTGGGTGCGTTTCTGGACAAGGAGTTTCTGTTCCGGGAGCGGGTGTGGTACTTGCAGTCGGCGGCGTCGGTGTGCAGCGGCTGCGCGAGCGGATGCACGATCTGGGTGGACTACCGGGACGAGAAGATCGGGCGGTTCCGGCCGCGGTACAACCCGGAGGTGAACGGTTATTGGATGTGCGACGACGGTCGGTATCTGTGGAAGCAGGTGTACCGCGACGACCGGCTGATGGGTTTTGAATTCGTCGAGGAGGGCGAGCGTCGGGCGGTGAAGTGGGACCGGGTGGCGGAGGTGCTGGCGGAGCGGCTGCGGGAGTTCGTGGAGGGGCACGGTCGCGGCCGTCTGGCGGCGGTGCTGTCGCCGATGATGGACTGCGAGACGATCTATCTGGCGGCGACGATGGTGCGTTCGATGGATCCGGAGGCGGTGCTGGTGGGCGGGCCGGAGCCGCGGGCGGAGCGGAACGAGGTCTTTCGCAGCGGGTTTACGATCAACGCGGAGAAGGCTCCGAACGGTCGCGGGCTACGGATGATTCTGGAGAAGCTGGGCGGGCCGCGGATGACGGTGGAGGCGTTGCGGTCGGCGCTGGCGGAGGGTCGGATCGATGGGCTTTGGATCAGCGGCGGGTATTTCGACGATACGATCGACCGGACGTTCGGGTTTGTGGAGAAGCCGGGGCTGCTGGCGGTGCACGACACGTACGCGAGTTCGCTGAGCGAGCGGGCGGACGTGGTGCTGCCGATGACGGTTTGGGTGGAGCGGGAAGGGTCGTTTATCAACGCGAAGAATCTGGTTCAGCCGTTCCGTCGGGCGGTGATCCCGCCGATGGGGTTGGTGCAGGACGGGCAATGGCTGGCGGCGATGGTCGGGCAGACGGGGGTGTATCGGGCGAGCGTGGTGCGGAAGGAGTTGGCGAAGTTGCTCGACGGGTTTGAGGCGTATGAGCCGCCGAAATTGGCGAAGGGGATACATTAGGACGATGGAGACGCAGTTTCTGGTCAGTTCGGTGGTTCTGGCGATCGTGGTGGTCGCGGTGACGATGGGATCGCTGCCGTTTTTGATTTTGATGGAGCGGAAGGTGGCGGCGTACATCCAGGACCGGCTGGGGCCTAACCGGGTGGGTCCGTGGGGGTTGTTGCAGTCGTTCGCGGACGGCTTGAAGATTTTTTTGAAGGAAGAGGTGATTCCGGGCAAGGCGGACGGCCCGCTGTTCGTTCTGGCTCCGGCTTTGGCGATGTTCGGGGCGATGGCGACGCTGGCGATCATTCCGTTCGGGGGGGTGCTTCGGGTTCCGTGGCTGGAGTCTCCGGTGGCGGTTCAGATCGCACCGGGGTTGGATATCGGGGTGCTGTACGTGGTGATGATCGCGACGGCGAGCGTATACGGGATCATCCTGGGCGGCTGGGCGAGCAACAGCAAGTACCCATTTTTCGGGGCGCTTCGCGGGGCGTCTCAGATGCTGAGCTACGAGGCGCCGCTGGGGTTGGCGCTATTGTCGGTGGTGCTTCTGGCGGGCGATCTTCGGCCGGAGGCGATTGTGGCACGTCAAGCGGCGGAGGGGTGGTTCATATTGTACCAGCCGGCGGTATTTCTGGTGTTTTTGATCTGCGCATTCGCGGAGGCGAACCGGCTTCCGTTCGACCTTCCGGAGTCGGAGCAGGAGCTGGTGGGCGGGTTCCACACCGAGTACTCGTCGATGAAGTTCGCGATGTTCTTTCTGGGCGAGTATTCGCACCTGATCGGTTCATCGGCGCTGTTGGTGACGCTGTTTCTTGGCGGCTGGCACCTGCCGTATCTGACGCCGGCGGTGGAGGGCGGGATCGGTCAGACGCTATTGAAGGCGGCGATCTTCTCGGGGAAGGTCGTCGTGATGATTTTCGTGTTCATGTGGGTCCGCTGGACGCTGCCGCGTTTCCGGTTCGATCAGCTTCTGCGTTACGGGTGGTGCGGTCTTCTGCCGGCGTCGCTGGTGCTGCTGTGTGTATCGGGGGTGCTGGCGTATCTTGGGTTGGCGCGGACGGTGTGGATGCTGGTGGGGAACGTGGCGGTTCTGGTGGGCGTGTACGGCTGGATGTACTTGAAGGAAAGCCGGTCGGCTGCGGCGACGGACGCGGCCCAGGCGGGATAGTCGGTGATGAAGGATCAGGACATACTGGTGATCGAGGAGCCGAAGCTGACGACGGGTCAGCGGATGTTCTTTACGTCGATTTTGCGTGGTTTGTGGACGACGCTTCGGCATTTTTTCGGCCGGAAGGTGACGGTGCAGTATCCGGAGGAGCGTCGTCCGCTTCGGGTGCAGAATCACCGGGCGTTTCACCGGCTGAACCTGGACGATCAGGGTCGGCTCAAGTGCGTGGCGTGCCTGATGTGCGAGACGATCTGTCCGGCGCGGTGCATCAGCATTGAGGCGATGGAGTCGCCGTGGCCGGACCGGGAAAAATATCCCGAAAGCTTTGTGATCGACGAGCTTCGCTGTATATTCTGTGGGATGTGCGAGGAGGCGTGTCCGGTGGCGGCGATCGAGCTGACGCCGCTGTTCGAGCCGGTGAGTTACACCCGCGAGGAGATGATGTTCGATCAGGACAAGCTGATCGAGGTGTATCACGCGACGCAAGGGATGAAGCCGTACAAGCAGCCGCGGATCGTCGGGTACGATACGAACGGCGACAGCAACAACAACGACGAGAAGAAGTAGTTCGACGGGTTGCGGCGTTTGGAGTCGCGGCCGTCGGCGTGGAGTACAAGGTGGTTCTGGAGGCGTCCATCCTGCTGTTTGGATTGGTTGCGTTGGCGCTGTTTCTTCTGGCGCCGCAGCGGTCTCGTTTTTTGCGAGGGCTGGGGTGGTTGGCGTTGGCGGCGGCGGTGGCGTTTGTGGGGTATCGGCTGAGTCGGCAGTACGCGGCGAGCTGGCTGGCGGATGTGGTGTTCGGGGTATCGGCGGCGGCGGCGATCTTGAGTGCGGTGAAGGTGGTGACGCATTCTCGGCTGATGTATTCGGCTTTGTACCTGGTGCTGCTGGTGCTGGCGACGGCGGCGCTGGTGCTTTTGATGGGCGGGGAGCTGCTGGCGGCGGTGCTGATATTGGTTTACGCGGGTGCGATCATCGTGGTGTACATCTTCGTGATCATGCTGGCGCAATCGACGGCGCCGGCGGAGTATGACCGGTACGCGGGGCGGACGGTGGTAGGCGTATTGGCGGCGGCGGTGGTGGGCGTGTCGTTGGCGGCGTTGCCGATGGCGGATGGGCGGTCGGCGGTGGGGCCGAGCGAAACGAACCTGGTGGAGTTGGGGCGGGTGGTGCTGATCGATTACGTGGCGGCGTTGGAGCTGGCGGGCGCGATCTTGCTGGCGGCGGTGATCGGAGCGATCGCGCTGGCGGCGGCGAAGCGTGCGATGGGGCCATCGGCCGAGGAGCAGCCATGAGCCAGCATTTGCTGCCTTATATCGTACTTTCGGGTTTGATTTTCACGGTCGGGCTGGTGGGGTTTGTGACGCGGCGGAACCTGATCGTGATGTTCCTTTCGAGCGAGGTGATGTTCCAGGCGGTGATCATCGCGGCGGTGGCGTTCGGGCGTTTTCATGGGACGCTGGAGGGCCAGGCGTTTGTGATGATGCTGCTGGCGGTGGCGGCGGCGGAGGCGGCGGTGGGGCTGGCGTTGATTATCGTGGTGTTCCGCGGGCGTCAGACGTTGGACGCGGAGACGTTGACGGAGATGCGAGGCTGAATTGAACGGCTGGGTTGGCGAGAACATTTCGGTGCTGGCGCGGTGGATTGTGCTGTTACCGCTGTTGGGCGCGGCGGTGGCGGGGGCGATGGCGCTGGCGAAGGTCCGTCGCGGGGCGCACTGGGCGGCGATCGCGGGCGTGGGCGGTGCGGCGGCGCTGTCGGTGCTGATCGCTGGGGGATTTGCGGGCGATCCGGACCTGGCGATGCGGGTGGCGGTGGGCGAGTGGATGCCGATCGGGATTGGGGCGAGCTTCGGCTTTTACATCGACGGCCTGACGGCGGTGATGCTGGCGACGGTGACGGTGGTGAGTTTTCTGATTGTGGTGTATTCGCGCGGGTACATGCGGGAGGATGCGGGTTATCCGCGGTTTTTCGCGTTGCTGGCGTTGTTTGTGGCGTCGATGTGCGTGCTGGTGCTGGCGGACAATTTCCTGCTGCTGTACCTGGGCTGGGAGGCGGTGGGGATGTGCAGTTATCTGCTGATCGGGTTCTGGTATCGCAAGCCGTCGGCGGCGAACGCGGCGGTGAAGGCGTTCGCGGTGAACCGGATCGGGGATCTGGGGTTTGCGATCGGGGTGTTGACGATCGTTTTGACGCTGGGGGCGGCGGGTTATGGGGAGGTGTTCGGGAGGGTGGGCGAGTGGTCGGCGGGGATGGCGACGCTTGTGGCGTTGCTGCTGTTTTGCGGGGCGGTGGGCAAGAGCGCCCAGTTGCCGCTGTACGTGTGGCTGCCGGACGCGATGGAGGGACCGACTCCGGTGAGCGCGTTGATTCACGCGGCGACGATGGTGACGGCGGGCGTGTACATGGTGGCGCGTTGCGGGGCGATTTTTGCGGCTTCGCCGGTGGCGTTGGAGGTGGTGGCGATTGTCGGGGGGTTGACGGCGATCTATGCGGCGACGATCGCGTTGGCGCAGTACGACATGAAGCGGATACTGGCGTACAGCACGATCAGCCAGCTTGGGTACATGTTTTTGGGGGTTGGCGTGTTGGCGCCGGCGGCGGGGGTTTTTCATCTGGTGACGCACGCATTTTTCAAGGGGCTGCTGTTTTTGACGGCGGGTGCGGTGATGCACGCGATGGCGGGCGAGATCGACATTCGCCGGATCGGCGGGTTGCGGCGGATCATGCCGGTGACGTACGGGGCATGCCTGGTGGGATGTCTGGCGTTGGCGGGCGTACCGCCTCTGGCGGGGTTCTGGAGCAAGGATGAGATCATCGGGGCGGCGCTGCACGGGCATCCGGTGCTTGGGATGCTGGCGATCGTGACGGCGGCGCTGACGGCGTTCTATATTTTTCGGATGTTCTTTCGGGCGTTTCACGGGGAGCTGCGGGTTCCGGCGGAGGCTGGGCGTCACGCGGGCGAGGTGGAGCGGTGGATGCGTTGGCCGATGGCGCTGCTGGCGGCTGGGTCGGTGGCGGTCGGCGCGGCGTTGGGTTGGCCGGTTGGGCATGGATGGATCGAGCGGGTGCTGGAGGGGGCGACGGCGTGGAGCGGTTCGGCGGGCCATGCGGCTGAGGAAGGCGGCGTGTCGCACTGGTTCGTATCGGGCGGGTTGACGGTCTTGGCGCTGGCGATGGTGGGCTTGGCGTGGGTGTTGTATCGGGGCGGTCGCGGCGTGGTGGAGCGGTGGGGAGTTGGGAGCGGAGCGGGACGGGCGCTGCTGCGCGGGGCGTATGGGCTGGTACATCAGAAGTATTACGTCGATGAGGTGTATCAGGCGGCGGTGGTCGGGCCGTTGCGGCGGTTGGCGTGGGGGTCGGACGCGACGGATTCGTCGGTGATCAACGGGGTTTTGTATACGATTGCGGCGGTTCCGCGCGGGTTGGGTTATGGTTTGCGGCTGTTGCAGCGCGGGGCGGTGCAGGGCTATGCGCTGGCGGGATTGGTGGTGTTGGCGTTGATGCTGCTGGCGATACTCAGGTTGGCGGGTTGATCGATGGAATTTCTGGAAGGTTGGATACTGACGTTGACGATTTTCGCTCCGGTGGTTGGAGCGGTGCTGATCGCGTTGCTGCCGCGGGAGGCGGTTCGGGCGGTCAAGGCGGTGGCGACGGCAGCGGCGTTGGTGTCGCTGGTGTTGGCGGCGCTGGTGGTGGCGATGTTTTTCGCAGCGGGTCCGACGGGCGATTACGTGCTCGAGCAGGACGTGGCGTGGATCGGCGGGGCGGCGATGCCCGGAGTCGATATACGGTATCACGTGGGGGTGGATGGGATTTCGGTGTTTTTGCTGGCGTTGGGGGCGTTGCTGTTGCCGCTGGCGGTGGTGGGGAGTTTTGGGTCGGTGGTGGAGCGGCGGAAGGAGTTTTACGTTCTGCTGCTGCTGTTGGGCGGGGCGTGCATGGGCGTGTTCTGCGCGATGGATTTGTTGCTGTTTTACATCTTTTTTGAGTTCACGCTGCTGCCGCTGTATTTTTTGATCGGGATTTGGGGATCGCAGGAGCGTCGTCGGGCGGCGACGATGTTTTTCATTTATACGATCGCGGGGAGTTTGCTGACGTTCGCGGGCGTGCTCTTTCTGGCGGTGCTTGGCCGCCAGGAGACGGGGGTGCTGAGTTTTGACATTCGGCAGCTTGCGGAGCTTGGGCGGAGCGGGGCGATCGGTTTTGCGGTTCAGGCGGCGTTGTTCTGGGCGATGTTCGCGGGGTTTGCGATCAAGGTGCCGCTGTTTCCGCTTCACACGTGGTTGCCGCTGGCGCATACGGAGGCGCCGACGGCGGGCAGCGTGATGTTGGCGGGGTTGTTGCTGAAGCTGGGGAGCTATGGGTTTTTGCGGTTCTGTCTGCCGATTTTGCCGGAGGCGAGTTTTGCGTTTGCGCCGTTTTTGGGGCTGCTGGCGGTGATTGCGATTGTGTATGGGGCGTTGGCGGCGTGGGCTCAGAGGGATTTCAAGCGGCTGGTGGCGTATACGTCGGTGAGTCACATGGGGTTTGTGATGTTGGGGATGTTCGCGTTGAAGCCGGTGGGGGTGGCGGGCAGCGTGCTGTACATGGTGAATCACGGGATCAGCACGGCGGCGTTGTTTTTTGTGGTGGGGATGATTTACGAGCGGGTTCACACGCGGAGCATGGATGAGGTGGGCGGGTTGGCGGAGCGGATGCCGGTGTTGACGGCGTTCGCGGTCTTATTCGGTCTGTCGGCGGTGGCGTTGCCGGGGCTGAACGGGTTTGTGAGCGAGTTCATGGTGTTGCTGGCGGCTTTTACGAGCGAGGCGCCTGGGCCGATGCGGTTGGGCGTCGGGCCGATTCCGCTGGCGTATGGGGTGGTGGCGGCGTTTGGGATCGTGCTGTCGGCGGTGTACATTTTGTACCTTTTGCGGCGGGTATTTTTCGGGCCGGTGCGGCTGCCGGAGCGTTATGAGGGGGCGGTGAGGGATGTGTCGGGGCGGGAGATCGGGGTGCTGGCGCCGCTGGCGGTGTTGGTGGTGTTGATCGGGTTGTGGCCCGGGCCGATGATCGATGGGATCATGCCGGCGGCGACGGACGTTTCGCAGGCGGTGTTGATGCGGCAGGATGACGTGCCGGCGGGTGCGATGTTTGTGGACGATGAGCGGGCGGCGCTGACGCAGGTGAGCGATGTGGGCGAGCGGTCGGGCGCGTCGGCTGAGGATTTGAATTCGGTGAAGGTGTTCGTTGATGGAAGGCATCGGTAGGATCATTGCCATACCGGCTGTGTTGACGATTGGGGCGGTGCTGGCCGCGCTGGTGTCGGCGTTGCGCGAGGGTCGCGAGGGGACTCGGGCGTTGACGGCGATGATCAGCATCGTGGCGCTGGCGGCGGCGAGTTGGGCGTTGCTGTTGTGGCCGGAGCCGTCGGCGGCGGTGGCGGTGGGGAAGCTGGTGGCGGATCCGCTTGGGATGTACGTGGCGGTGACGGCGCTGGCGGCGGCGATTTTGGGGGTGCTGGTGTCGTTCAACCAGACGGAGGAGCGGGTCTGCGGCGAGTTTTTCGCGATGGTTCTGTTCGCGGCGGCTGGGTTGGCGATGGTGGGGTTGGCGGGCGATCTGGTGATGCTGTTTCTGGGGTTGGAGCTGATTTCGATCCCGGGGTTTGTGCTGGTGGGGTTGTCGCGTCGGCATCGGCTGGCGGAGGAGGCGGCGGCGAAGTATTTCTTTATCGGGGTGTTGACGACGGCGCTGACGGCGTATGGGTTTGTGCTGTTGTTTGGGGCGGCTGGGACGATGAGTCTGGCGGTGGG
>JAAYCJ010000238.1 GCA_012729815.1 Phycisphaerae bacterium
GCCTGGCCGCCCAGTTCCTCTTCGATCCGAAGGAGCTGATTGTACTTGGCCACCCGATCGGTCCGGCACGGAGCCCCGGTCTTGATCTGCCCGGCGTTGGTCGCCACCGCCAGGTCGGCGATGGTGCTGTCCTCGGTCTCGCCGCTGCGGTGCGAGATGACCGCCGTGCACCCGTTGCGAATCGCCATGTAGACCGCGTTGAGCGTTTCGGTGATCGTCCCGATCTGATTGACCTTGATCAGAATGCTGTTGGCCGAGCCTTCCTTGATGCCGCGGGCCAGACGCTTCGTATTGGTCACGAACAAATCGTCGCCGACAATCTGGACTTTCTGACCGAGCTCGGCGGTCAGGTCCGCCCAACCCTTCCAGTCGTCCTCGGCCAACCCGTCCTCGATCGAGACGATCGGGTAGTTGTCCACCAGCTTCTTCCAGAACTTGATCATCTCGTCGCTGCCGACCCACCGGTCCGGATCGCTCTTGAAGAAGTGGTACTTTTTCTTCTTGCCGTCGTACAACTCGCTGGCCGCCGGGTCCATCGCGATATAGACGTCCTTGCCCGGCTTGTAGCCGGCCTTCTTGATCGCCTCGACGATCAGGTCGAGGGCCTCTTCGTTGGTCTTGAGGTTCGGAGCGAACCCGCCCTCGTCGCCGACCGCCGTGCTGTACCCCTTGGCCTTGCAGACCGCCTTGAGCGAATGGAACACCTCAGCCCCCATCCGCAGGCCTTCGGAAAACGACGCGGCGCCGAACGGCATGACCATGAACTCCTGAAGGTCCACGTTGTTGTCGGCGTGCCGGCCGCCGTTGAGGATGTTCATCATCGGCACCGGCAGCGTGTGCGCCCCAGCCCCGCCGATGTAGCGGTACAGCGGCAGGTTGCAAAACGCCGCCGCCGCCTTGGCCACCGCCATCGAAACACCCAGGATCGCGTTGGCCCCGAGGTTGCCCTTGTTCTCCGTCCCGTCGAGCTCGATCATGGCCTGGTCGATCGCTTCCTGGTCGCGCGGGTCCATGCCCAGCAGTCGCGGTGCGATGGTCTCGTTGACGTTGGCGACGGCTTTGAGGGTGCCCTTGCCGCCGTAGCGCTTCTTGTCGCCGTCGCGCAGCTCGACCGCTTCGTGTTCGCCGGTCGACGCCCCGGAGGGCACCGCCGCCCGGCCGAACGTCCCGTCGCAAAGGATCACGTCCACCTCAACCGTCGGATTGCCACGCGAATCGATGATCTCACGCCCTTGAATGTGTTCAATGCAAGACGACATAATCAGCCTCCATACGCGTCAGGGTTACTGGTCAATGCTTCCGCAAATCTGGAAAACGACCAATATACGAACCGGCCGGGACCGAGGCAACAGAAATCAGCCCGCCGGCACGGAGCACGCCGAACATGCGGAAAACCACCTAATCCAGGTAAAACGCATAGATGCGGCTCTCAGGTGCGCCCCACGTGGTCATGAGGGTGAAACGAACCCCTTCGACGGTCCGGCCGATCGGCAGGCGGACCAACCGCTGGTGGTTGCCGCGCACCTCGTGGAGCGTCCGCCAACTCCCGTCGTCAAAGACCTCGATCCGGAAGTCCTTGGGCGTCACGTCGGGAACGCGGGTGACCTGGCCGTAGCTGCCGTGAAGGCTCATGATGACCTTCTTGTCGAATCCGCTGTCGAGAACGAGCGAGACCTCGTTGACGGTCCGCGGCGAGTCGAATCGGTAGGCGATCCAGTCGCCCGGCCCGGCGGTCCAGGCGTGAACCTCGTCGCCGACCGGGCGGCTCGTCCCGTCGCGGACCGGCGACGGATCGCCTCGCGAAGCGGTCAGCTCAGCCGACGTGGTCAGGGCCGAGAACTCCTGACGGATACGCGGCAGATAGCAGTCGTCGCGGAGCAGGGCCTGCTGCAACTCGACGATGTGGCGCTGGCCGATCTGGCGAACCGTGACCTGCCTGGCCGTTGCCATCGCCGCCGCCGTACCCGCCGCCTGGCCCAGCACGCTCGCCGTGCCGGAAACCCGCGTCGAACTAAGGGCGGCATGGGTGAAACTCGCGCAGCGGCCCGCGAACATCAGGTTGTCGATGTTGCGCGAATAGAGGCAACGATACGGAATCCCATAGGGCGAAGGAGCGGGATGGAAGATCGTCGCCGGAGCTCCGAGCTTCACCGCCCAGAAACCCGCCGGGTGATGGTCGTCCATCGGCCAGCCGCCGTACGCCACCACGTCCTCGAACCGCCCTTCCGCTTCCACGTCGTTCTGCGTCAAAATGTGATCGCCCACGCAGCGGCGGCTCTCGCGCTTCCCGGGCAGAAAACCGATCCAGTCGAGAGCCCAGTTATCCGCCCCGTGGTCGCCGTGGTTCTTGATATGATCCCAAACGCCAAAGACGATCTTCAGCAACTCGTCCCGCAGCTTCTCGGTGTCGTGGATGCTGTCGTGCTCGCCGCCGACCTCGACCCACCAGTAGCCCATCTCGACCCAGTCGTGGCCGCTCGTTCCGTACGGCAGATCCTCCTCGCGCGGGAAATCGTGGGCCCACGCAGGCGGCTCGAACGGCTGAGGCGTATCGTGTCTGGCCGCATGGAACATGCAGGTCATGCCCATCGTCTGCTTGTCAGCCTGCTCCGGCGCAATCGACTCGTTGAACTCCGACCTCGCCTCGCGCCCGATGCGGTGCTGGGCTCCGGTCAGCGGCGCGAGAAGCCCATCGCCGGAACAGTCGATAAACACCCTCGCCTCCACCGTGTGGTATGTCTCGGTGGTCAATTGCCAGCCGGTGAGGTTGGCGATGCGCGTGCCCGCCGTCTCAGCCTTCAGGCACGTGCAGTTCGACAGCAGCGTCAGGTTCGGCTCAAAGTGCACCTTCTCGTAAAGCACCAGGTCCCAGATCGAGTAGTTCTGATGCGGATTCCGTCGGAGATTGTCGAGACGCAACTCTTCGAGAATACCGGTCTCGCGCATGTTCGGAATACGATTGTTCCGGTCGGCTCCGCAGATGTGGATGCGGATTTCGCTGGAGGTGTTGCCGCCGAGCACCGGCCGGTCGTGGATCAGCACCACCTTCGCCCCGTGCCGGGCCGCAGCGAGGGCGGCGCAGACGCCCGCCATGCCGCCTCCAACCACGCACACGTCCGCCTGATGCCGCAACTGCTTCATTCGCAAATGACCTCCGGCGGCATTCCCCGGCGTTGGCTCACCGCCGCACAGCGTGATAATTCGGTATCAAAACGACCCGAAACGATGGTACAGGAGACGCCACGTGTCCGCAAACCCGTTTTATCCGGCGGTGGTCAATCCCGCGGCGGCCGGCGACGCAAGACGCCGCCTCAGACACATGCTCCGTGTGGTCCCGATTTGGCGAACCACCGGCGACCAGGCCGGACCCGCCCCGGAAAACCCCGATGTGCTGCGGCGTTGGGCCACCGAGGATCGGGTTTATGCGGCTGAGTGCCAAATCGGACGCGGCGAGATGATCGTGTGCAGCCTTCGTTTGATGGCCGACCCTGCCGGACGATTCCTGCTGGAGCGTTTGGCTCGCTACATCGCTCGGTAAACCACTGCTTGCGAAAGCGAGCTACTTGCCCCTCTTGCGGGGTGCGCCCTTCTTCGGCATCAGGAAGCGAAACTCCTCGTCCTTGGCCTTCAGATGATGGTTGCCGTTGGAGACCTTGCCCGCGTGCTTCTCGATGAAGTCCGCCGCCGCCGCGATGTCGTCGGTGATCTCGAAGAGCAGCACGTCGTCCTCGTCGATCGCCTTGTACTGCTTGAACAGCACCTCGCTCATCCAGTCCCGCAGGCTCGACCAGTAGTCGCTCCCGATGCACACCACCGGATAGCGCGGCGACTTGCGGGTCTGAATCAACGTCAGCGACTCGAAAAACTCATCGAGCGTGCCGAAGCCGCCGGGAAAGCAGACCAGCGCCCAGGCGTACTTGACGAACATCATCTTGCGGGCGAAGAAGTAGTGAAAGTCGAGCGCGACGTTAGTGTACGGGTTCGGCGTCTGTTCCATCGGGAGGGTGATGTTGAGGCCCACGCTGATCCCGCCGGCCTCCACCGCCCCCTTGTTGGCCGCCTCCATGATCCCCGGACCGCCCCCGGTAATGATCGCGAACTCCCGCCGGGCCAGCTCCGCCGCCAGGTCCTCAGCCATCTTGTAGTAGCGGTTCTGCGGCTTGGTCCGCGCCGACCCGAAGATCGAGACCGCCTTGCCGATGTTGCTCATCGTCTCGAAACCTTCGACGAACTCGGACATGATCCGGAACACCCGCCACGTGTCGGTCGACTGAAAATCCGCGGTTCGTTTGGTCATCGCCTGTTTCCTCACGTTCTGCGCGCACGGAAGTCTGCCACATACCTTTATCGTCAAAAGGACCGGCCGGGCTCGACCGTCCGGACAAAAAACACCCGGAACCCCCTGAGGGTCCCGGGTGTGATGATAATCTACACGCTGCGGCTTGTTCACGTCGCGTCGGTCATGCTCGGCGCCGGCGATTCTTCCTTCGGCGCCGTGCTGCTGCCTTCAAAGACGAACTGGCCGTCCTTGACCGAGCAGACGATTCGGTCCATGCCCTCAAACTCGCCGCGCAACAGCCGTTCCGAAAGCTGGTCCTCGACGTGCTCCTCGATCGCCCGACGCAGCGGCCGCGCCCCGAAGTCGGGATTATACCCCTTCTCGATCAGGGCCTCCTTCGCCTCGACCGTCAACTCCAGCGCCAGGCCACGCTCCGCGAGACGCCCGACCACCTTCCGCATCTCGTAGTCCACGATCTGCTGCAGGTCGTCCCGGCCCAGCGGCTTGAACACGATGATGTCGTCCACCCGGTTGATGAACTCGGGCCGGAAGTGCTTCTCGACCTCGCGCTTCAGGATGTCCTTCATCTTGGCGTAGTCGGTCTCGATGTTGCGCTTGCCGAAACCGAACTGGCCGCTGTCCTTGATCATCTCCGCGCCGATGTTGCTCGTCATGATCATGATCGTGTTCCGGAAGTCCACGTGCCGACCGAACGAGTCCGTCAGCCGCCCTTCCTCCATGATCTGCAGCAGCATGTTGAAGATGTCCGGATGGGCCTTCTCAATCTCGTCGAGCAGGACCACCGCGTACGGACGACGGCGAATCCGCTCGGTGAGCTGGCCGCCCTCTTCGTACCCCACGTATCCCGGAGGCGCGCCGATCAGACGCGAGACGTTGTGCTTCTCCATGTATTCGCTCATGTCGAGCTGGATGATCGCGTCCTCGTCGCCGAACAGAAACTCCGCCAGCGACTTGGCCAGCAGCGTCTTGCCCACGCCCGACGGCCCGACAAAAATGAACACGCCCATCGGACGCCGCGGATCCTTCAGGCCGCTGCGGCTGCGGCGAACCGAACGCGACACCGCCGTGATCGCCTCGTGCTGGCTGACCACGCGCTTGTGCAGCTCATTCTCCAGCTCCAGCAGCCGGCGGGTCTCTTCCTTCTCGAGTCGCGTCAGCGGCACGCCGGTCATCCGGCTCACCACCTCGGCGATCACCTCTTCGTCCACGATCCCTTCGACTTCCTTGTTCTGCTGGCGCCATGAGTGCTGACGCTCGTCCTTCTCCTTGCGGAGTTGCTCGCACTTGTCGCGCAGCTCTGCCGCCCGCTCGTAGTCGGCGTTCTTCACCGATTCGGCCTTCTCGATCTCCAGCCGCTCAATCTGGTTCTCCAGGTCGGTCAGATCCGGCGGCTTGGTCATCGACCGCAGGCGGATCCTCGCCCCGGCCTCGTCGATCACGTCGATCGCCTTGTCCGGCTGGCACCGCCCGGTGATGTACCGGCCCGACAGCTCGACCGCCGTCTCCAGGGCCGCGTCGGTGATCTGCACCCGGTGGTGCGCCTCGTACCGGTCGCGCAGGCCCTTGAGAATCTCGCGGGTCTCGTCCCGGGTCGGCGGCTCGACGATGATCTGCTGGAACCGACGCTCCAGAGCCCCGTCCTTCTCGATGTACTTGCGGTACTCATCGAGCGTCGTGGCCCCGATGCACTGAATCTCGCCGCGGGCCAACGCGGGCTTCAGCACGTTCGAGGCGTCGATCGCCCCTTCGGCCCCGCCGGCGCCGACCAGCGTGTGCAACTCGTCAATAAACAGGATGATGTTCTTGGCCCGACGGACCTCGTTCATCACCGCCTTGATCCGCTCTTCGAACTGGCCGCGGTACTTCGTCCCAGCCACCATCATCGCCAGGTCGAGCACCACGATCCGCCGATCGTACAGAATCTCCGGCACCTCCCGGTTGACGATCTTCTGGGCCAACCCCTCAACGATCGCCGTCTTGCCCACGCCGGCCTCGCCCAGCAGCACCGGGTTGTTCTTGGTCCGCCGGCACAGCACCTGGATCAGACGCTCAATCTCGCCCTGCCGGCCGATCACCGGGTCAAGCTGGTTCTCGCGGGCCAGTTCCGTCAGGTCGCGGCCGAAGCTGTCCAAAGCCGGCGTCTTCGACTTGCCCGGCTCGCCTTCGGCACGCTTCTCGCCCCGCTCCTGCTCCTGCGCGCTGCCGCTTCCGGTCGCGCCGAGCAGGCTCAGAACCTCCTCGCGGACCTCTTCGAGCTTCAAACCCAGATTGATCAGCGCCTGGGCGGCGATGCCTTCCTGCTCCCGTAAAAGGCCCAGAAGCAGATGCTCGGTGCCCACGTAGTTGTGCCCGAGCTTGCGGGCCTCCTCGATCGCATATTCGATAACCTTCTTGGCCCGAGGAGTTTGCGGCAACTTGCCGATCGTGACCATGTCCGGGCCGCTCTTGACCAGCTTCTCGACCTCCATCCGCACCTTGCGCAGATCGACATCGAGCTGCTTGAGCACCGTGGCGCCCACGCCGCTGCCCTCTTTGACCAGCCCCAGCAGGATGTGCTCGGTCCCGATATACTCGTGGTTCAGCCGCTGGGCCTCCTGATTGGCCAGCGCCATCACCTTTCTGGCTCGATCCGTGAAACGTTCAAACATTACTTATACTCCTCCTTGCCGCTGCGTCGCGAAAAAGTTCGGACGTTCGCTGCTTCCCCAGTTTACACAATCCGTTCACAGGTTATTGTAGTTGTGTCCCGTAGGTTCGTCAAATTCGGGGAATGTTTTTTGGATCCTCTGACCCTGTCTGCGTTTACGGCTCGCGTTGAACAAAATCACGCTAGGTTTATCAGAAACATCGGCAATTCCAGCTGCGGCCTTTCGTGAATTCTCAATCCCATTGACGATCGGCGGGAACACCGCGATCGCTATAAGCGACTGTGAGGGAAGGAAATACCTAATGTCCGGATTCGGGAAGCACGACCAGCACGTAGACCGTGTCAAGCTGTGCTTTTTGGAAATAAGGCCGAATGCTCAGATCGGCGTGCAGGGGGCTGTCAATCCGAGGCTTGACCGCCTCGACCGTACCCACCGCCAGGGCCACCGGCAGCTTGAAGTGGTGCGGCTCAGCCACCAGAACCAGGTCGCCCGGCTCGATGCGATGCGTCACCGGCACCATGGTGGCGGCCAGCAGCTGGTCGTTACCGGCCCCACTGACCTGGACGGTGGTGATTTCGACCGGCGGGCCGTTGTCCCGGCCCGGACGGACCACCCGCCCCAGAAAATAGACGTCCGTCGAGGTCAGCAGTTCGACCCGTGCGGTGTACGGACCCGGGCTGTAGGCGATCCGGCCGACCAGGGCCGCGGTGGCCAGGGCCACCTGCGGGCTGACCCGTTCGAATCCCGGAACCTGTTCAGCCAGGGCGAACAGCACCGGCGCCCCGTCGGGAATCCGGCTGAACGAGCCCCTGTCAATGACAATCGACTCCAAGCCGAGGCTGTCAAACTGCGAAACGTGAGCCCGAACGAAGCCATAGTCAAAATCGATGGTCTCTCGAAGCCCCAGAAGCCGCCGGTTCTCCTCTTCGAGCTGGACCAGCCGGGCGTTGAGCACCGTCAAAAGCCGTTCCCGCTGGCCGTCATCCAGCCCCCCTGCCGAACCGCCCGGCGCCTCGTCGCCGCCGCCCACCGCCCGAGCGGCCAGAATCGTGTAACGCCCGGCCGGGGCAAAGAGGGCCTGACAGACCCGCTCCAGCGGACCGGTCCATCGAACGGGAAGAAACAAAAGCAGCAGAGCGACCCCCACCACGGCCGCGAATACCTTCTTGACGCGAATCCTCTTGCCGAATGCGTCCCGCCGCGGCGCGTTCACTAGTCTTCCTCGTCGGCCTCAAGAGTCTTGTACCATTGGCTGTAGTGCTCGAGGTACATCGCGGTTCCGCGGGCCACGCACGTCAGCGGATCGTCCACCAGACGCACCTGCAGCCCCGTCGCGTCGGACATGATCTGATCCAGCCCGCGGAGCAACGCGCCGCCGCCGGCCAGGAAGATGCCGTTATCAACCAAATCCGCCGCCAACTCCGGTTCGGCGTGCTCCAGCGTCCGCGTCACCGCCTCGATGATCTGACCCACCGGCTCGCGAAGGGCCTCGCGGATCTCGTCGCTGGTCACCACCGTCTTTCTCGGCAGGCCAGAGATCATGTCGCGTCCCCGAACCTCCATCGTCTTCTCTTCGGGCAGCGGGGCCGCCGACCCGATCTCGATCTTGATCCGCTCCGCCGTCTGCTCGCCGACCAGCAGGTTGTACGTCCGCTTCATGTGGTTGATGATCGCCTCGTCCGCGTCGTCGCCCGCCACCCGGATCGACTCGCAGACCGAAATGTCGGCGCACGAGATGATCGCCACCTCCGTGGTGCCGCCGCCGATATCGACCACCATGTTGGCCGTCGGCTCGGCGATGGGAAGCCCCGCCCCGATCGCCGCCGCCATCGGCTCCTGAAGCAGCCGCACATGCCGCGCCCCGGCCCGCTCAGCCGAGTTGTACACCGCACGCTTTTCCACCGCCGTAATCCCGCTGGGCACCGAAATCACCACCCGCGGCTTGATAAAGCTCCGCCGCCCGTGGACCTTGCGGATGAAGTACCCGAGCATCGCCTCGGTGATATCGAAGTCGGCGATCACGCCGTCTTTCAGCGGACGAATGGCGCTGATCGTGCCCGGCGTCTTGCCGAGCATCTCCTTGGCCACCAGACCGACCGCGTTGCCGTCCTGGAGCACGCGGTTCGTCCCCTTCCGCACCGCGACCACCGAGGGCTCGTTAAGGATAACGCCCTGCCCTCGCACGCACACCAGGGTGTTGCACGTGCCGAGGTCGATGCCCATGTCGAGAGAAAAAACACCCAACAGGTTATCGAGAAGCACAAATCGGCCCCTTCAGAAAACGACCGCGTACCGCAACCACTATCGACCGGCTATCGTCCAGCCCATCGCCACCGGTCGTCGGACGCCGATGGCTACCTGCCCACCGCAGAAACGCCGCTGAAGACCTGATCCAGCCCGTAGAACGAGTGAAACTGAATACCCAGCACAACCACCGCCACCAGCAGAAACGCCGCGGCGATCATCAACAGCATGGTGTATACGTTGTTCTCCGCCGGAGCGCCCGCGGGCCTCGGTCCACCCGGCGATCGGGTCAATGCCGCCATGAATGATCTCCTCGAAAATCGCGGTGCTAGAACCTGTCCGTCACGTTGTCGCCGCGATGGATCGCGCCCTGCACCTGCACCAGTTCACCCACCGACGCATCCGGCTGAACTTCCCGAACCTGCAACTTGCCCAGGTACTGCCCGCCGCGGTAAACGATAAACTCCATGCCTTCCTTCACGCCCTGGGCCGACCCCACCGAAATCCCCGCCAGCGAGTCGCGGACCTCCGTGATCTGTCCCATGATCGGAGCCGCCTGCGCTTCCTGGGCCGACCCCACCGGGCCCTGCGAACCGGCCGTCCGGGCCTGATCCTGGCCCGGAGGCGACGCCATCCGCTGACGAAGCTTGGCCACCGTCTCTTCCAGCGAAACGTTCTGCTCCTTGAGCAGACGGATCTGCTTTTCGTAGAGCTGCCGTTGGAGCTCCAGCTCCTGATTCGTCTGGGTCACCTGGAAGTTCTCGCCCTGGAGCGCAGCCAACTGCTGGCGAATCGCGGTGAGCTGCTCCTGCAACTGCTTGCGCTCGGTGTCGGCGGTCTGGAACATCCCGCTCAGTTGCGAGACCTGACCCGTCAGAGCCGCCCCCTTCTGCTGCTCAGCCAGCAGCTTGTTGCGCTCCGTCGCCAACTCCGACGTCTGCGTCGCCAACTGCGTGCGAAGTTCGGCGATCTGGCTCTCCATATCCCGCAAAACCTGGCTCTGATGGGCCTGCGCAATCGCGCTGAGGCTCGCCTGCCCCTTGAGTTCCTGCTCGGCCGCGGTCGCCCGGGTCAGGTTCTGATCGGCTTGGGCCTTGTAGTTCTCCGTCATCGCCGTGTACTGGATCACCAGGATGGAAAACACGATGGCGAGGACCGCAATGATGACGATGAAGACCTTGGTTAGCGTTGTCAAAGCCGCTCTCCTTTACTAGCACCTGACCCTACAGGTGTCGGCTGAGGCCACCGCCGAGACGCCGCTGGCGGGAGTGGCTCGCCCATCCGACCTTGCCGTTCGTAAGTCTCGACGGAACAAGCGATAACAATTCTACGCGAGTCGCATCCTTTTGCAAGCCAAATTTCACCCGTCCCGGTCCGCCGAAAGCTCCAAAGAGCCTACGGTTCGGCCCGTTTGTTCAGCTGAAGACTGGCCAACGCATTGGCCACGTCGTCGGAAAACTCGAAGATCTTGTCCAGCCCGGTCACCAGGAACACGCCCCAGACCGCGGTCGGAATGCCGCACAACTTGATCTGCCGATCATTGCTAATCATAACTTGCTTGCGCAGCTTCAGGAGCTTGGCGATGTTGGACGAATTCAGGAAGCTGACGTCCTTGAAATCAATCACCACGTCGATGTCCGGACGCTCCTCGACCATCTGCATGACCGCATTCAGGTCGTCCGTGAACTGCGGGTCATCCTGCAGATTGACGAGCACGATGTTTTCCGACCATTGTTGGATCGCCACGCTTAACCTCCCGTCACTCCCCGAAAAACTACGACGCCTCCTCCACCCCCAGCAACGTCCGAAGCCGGTTCAACGGCTTGGCTGCCGGTGAATTGGGATCCGGCTTTTCCGCCAGCGCCTCCGTAACGACCGTCCTGGCCTGAGCCAGATAGCTGTCCGTCTGGTCGGGCATCAGCAGGGCCGCTTGGTAGTAGACCTCGGCCAGGCGGACCCGGGCCAGCGTCTTGGCCTCCTGGCTCGCCTCGTTGACCGCCTTTTCCGCGGTTTCCAGGGCCTTCTCGACGTTCTCAGCGACCTTACCCGCCGCGTCGGCCGCAGCCTGCTCCGCCTCGGCGACATAGGCCCCGAGGGTCTCGCCCAACTCGACCGGCGCCTCGCGAAGGACCGGAACAACCAGGTCCATCTGCCGGCGGCGAATGTCCAACAGCCGGGCCTCGCCCATCAGGGTTTCAATCATCTCGCCGCTGACCACCAGGGCGACCCGGGCCGTCCGCTGGGCCAGTTCCAGGTGCGGGTCCTTCTGGCCCGGTTTGACGTTGCCCTGAGCGGCCCGAACGGCGCCGCTGTAACGGCTGGCCGCCTGCTGGGCGGATGAGGCGCTCTGGCGGGCCTTGCTCGATTCCCGCTGGGCGGCCTCGAAAGTCCGTTGGGCCTGTTCCAGCTTGCCGCTCACCTGGTCCAGCGACGTCTTGAGTGAAGCGGTCAGATCCTCAGCCCGCTGGGAAAGCTGGCCGACAAGCTGCTGGTTGATCTGCGACTGGCTCTCGAGATTCTCCAGATACTGCTTCTGGGCGGTCAAGGCGGCATCCAGGCTCTGCAGGCGAGTCTGGAGCACCTGCGTTTCCTCCCGCAACTGCTGGAGACCCTCGACGGTGCTCAGTTGCCGGCCGTCGGTGAGTGTGGCCTGCTTGTCCGCCGACAACTCGTAGGGCCCGGCCTCGAGGCGGTCGATCTTGACCGACAGGGCGAACGCCTGACGCTCCAGATCGTTGATCTGCTTCTGAACTTCCACAGCCTCTTCGGCGCCCAGAGCGCTGATCCGGGTGGTCAACCCGCTGATCTCGAGATTCACATTCTCCCGCTCGTTCTGCCGCTCCTGGAGTTGCGTTTCCAGGTCCTCGGTCAGCCCTTCAACGGCGGAAATGTCCTGCCGGACCTCGCCGACCTTCCGCTCCAGCTCGGCCACGTCCTTCTGGGCGACCTGGGTCGCCTCCGCCAGCGTCAGCGTCTCAAGATCGCTCAGTTGGCTCTTAACCATCTGGATGCGGCTGGCGGTCGCGCGGACCTCTTCGAGACCGGCGAGCAGCGAGGCGTTGCCCAACTGGTAACGGTCGATCTGACGCAGGGCCAGGAAGTTGCGAAGATCGGCCACCACGGCGTGGGCCAGCGCGATGTTGATCGACACGCCGGCGGCCTCAGCGGGAGCGTCCCGAAGCTGCTGCTCCAGTCCGGCGATCGCCTGTTCGAACCGCTTGATCCGTTCGTCGGCGGCCTGCTGGATGTTCTTAACCTGCCGCTCGCCGTCCGCCGGGAGCGTGGTGGGAAGGGCCGCCAGTTGATCGCTGTACTCCATCAGAGGACTGGTGCGGGCGAAACTCTCCAGTTCGGCAAGCGCCTGCTGGACCGATTCACCGGCGTCCTTGGCCGCTTGACGCTCCGACTGCTCCGGGCAGCCGCAAATCCAGAGCAGGGCCGTGCTCAGCAGCGCCATTACGAGAAAGTTACGCACGTGTCACTCCTTCCGGCGTGGTGACTGCCATCGGCCGAAACCATGCGCGGCCCGACACGGGTCGTCCGTGCCGCCGCCCGAAATGCGGGGCGGTCAGGCCAGAGGCTCTTAAGCCGTGATTTTGCCAAGCCTTGCCTGACATGTCAACAAATTAAGCGGTACGAAAGGGACGTAGCAGGCTGTCCCAACTGCCATTGTATGCCGCAGCCCGATGGCATAACAAGCGGCCCGACAGCGAGGGACGCAGCGGCCTGTTCGGAACAACTCCTATCTACGCCAGTTCGCCCAGCGATTCGGCCAGTTTGGCCGCCCCAGCCGCCCCGATGAAGCCCGCGTCGTTGCCCAGTTCCGCGAGCACGATCTGCGGATAGCTGCTCTCGAAGGCGGGACTGCGGAGTGCTTCGAAATGTTGTCGGACGGGCACAAGCAGCGTATCGCCCGCATAGACCATGCCGCCCGACAGAATAATCATCTCCGGATTGATGATATGAGTAAGATTGATGCAGCCGATGGCAATGTACCGGCAGGTCTGCTGCCAGGTCTCGGTGGCCAGGGCGTCGCCCCGTCCCATGTGCTCGACGATCCGCTCGGTGGTGATAGCCTCGCCGCGGTCGAGGATCTGCTTCATCGAGCTCTCGCGGCCGGCCAGAATGGCGTCGGTGGCGATCCGGGCGGTGTGCGAAGCCGAAGCGTAGGCCTCGAGACACCCTCGCTGCCCACAGTTGCACAGGCGCCCGCTCGGTTCGATGATCATGTGGCCGATCTCAGCCCCGTTGTCGAAGAACCCGCGAATGAACTTGCCATCCGAGACGATGCCGCCCCCCACGCCCGTGCCCAGAGTGAACATGACCAGGGACTCGGCGGTTCGTCCCGCTCCCACCCAGAACTCACCCCAAGCCGCCGCGTTGGCGTCGTTCTCCAGCGTTGCCGGCAGCCCGAAATGCCCACTCAACCGATCGCGGACCGGCACGTTCCGCCATCCCGGCAGATTCGGCGGACTGACGATCACGCCCTGCTTGTGGTTCAACGCGCCCGGCGCGCCAATGCCGATCGCCCGCACCGCATCGGGCGACTGCCGCGCCTCGTCAATCGCCATCTTCCCAGCCAGGATCATCCGGTCAATAACGTGATCGGGCCCCCGCTCGGCCTCCGTGGGGATCGAAATCTTGCTGCGGACTACTCCGGTCTCCTCGACCAGGCCGGCTTTGACGTTCGTCCCGCCCAGATCGATGCCGAGGTAACAAATGGCCATGAATGCAAACTCCTGAGGGTAAAGACGTTACGAAGAACTCGGCTGGGTGTCCGCCGCCAGGGCCGGCGCGGTGGACGGGACCCCTCGTCCCATCGCGGCGAGCTTCTGCCGGTACGCCTCGGACAGCTCCTTATGGAAATCCGCGGACAGGGCCGCGATGAACTCCTGCAGATGGTTGTCGGGATCTTCCTGGGCCAGGACCTCCGCAAAACAGTCCGTCAGGACCTCGAGGTGCGCCCCCGGGATCAGCCCGACCGAACGGTTGAGGAACTGGGCGCAGACCAGCGGGTCGAGGCCGCCGGACGCGGCGGCCAGGATCGACTGGCACATCCGGTCGGCAAGTTCCTCCACCGGCGGCGAAGTCACCCGTTTGGCCGCCACCAGCGACTGGCGATAGTACTTGACCGCCTCAGCGGGCCGGTCGGTGACCAGCACCAGGTCGCCGAACTGCCGAAAGAGAGAAACCTGCACGTCCGGCGGCCAGGCGCCCGACTGGGCGGTGATCTGATCCTGCAGCCCATTGACGATCGCCTGGCGGTGTTCGAGATCGACCCACGCCGCCCTCGCGAAAACGGCTTCGGCCCACGCGATCTGCTGGTCGCACGGCCAGCGCTTGACCATCGTGGTGATCGCCCCGAAGATGACCTCGCGAACCTGCTTGTCCTTCTCGACTGTGGGGTTCAGCCGTTCCACCAGTTGATCGACCACGCTGCGATCGTCGGCCAATCCCAGTGAGGCGATCCCGGTGGCAATCTTGGCCCGTACGCCGGGCTCCGGATCGTCCTTGAGGTAGCCCAGCAGCAGGTCGATCTGCGCGGGATCCTTCAGAGCGGCCAACCCGGCGGCCCCGAACAGCCGGACGTTGGCGTCCGGGCTCCCGAGGGCGTCCTTGAACACCTGCAGAAACCGCTTGTCGCGAATCGCCCCCATCGCCGCCAGCAGTTCCTGCCGCAGCAGCGGCATGTCGTCGCCCGCCTGCTGATACCGCTGGAGAATCGCATTGACCGCGGCGTCACGGAACTCCGGACCGATCGGCGCGTCGTTGTCGTTCTGGAAGATCCGCGCCAGGGCCTGGGCCGCTCCCGTGGCCACCGTCTCCAGAGGCAGGGCCAGTTGAGGCAGCACGCGGTCAAGCAGTTCCGGCCCGCCCAGTTGTCCCAAAGCCACCAGCAGCTCGCGCTTGACCAGCGGCTCGCTTTCCTTCTCCAATTGGCCCAGCAGGGCCTCGACCGCCTGGACGTCTTTGCCGTCCCGCAGCACCTTGGCGCACTCGCAGCGGACGATCGGGTCCTGATCGCCAAGCAGAGACCGAACCGAAGTCTGAAGCTCCGGCGGAAGTCCCTGATTCTGGGAAATCCAGATCGTCAGCATCTGCAGGGCGGCCAGGCGATGGGCGGAGAGGCTGCTGGCCAGATACTCCTGGATCGTCTTGACCCGTTCCGCGTCGTTCTTGGGCGCCGACCGGAACGAGCGGACCAGCGTCTCGATCAGAACCCGCTCGGTCTGCTCCAGCCGCGTCCGAAGGAACCGGTTCTCGTTGGCCAGGATGTCCAGTTGGCCCTGCAGCCACTGGAGATCGTCCTTGTTCTTGTTCTTCTCCCACCACTTCTGCCAGGCTGACACGTCCGTCGAGTAGTCCACCAGCGTCAGGTCATAGAGACTTCGGGCACACGCCAACTTCAGTTCGCGACTCCCCGTCCGGTCCCGGTGCAGGCGTTCCATCAGGGTGATCAACACCGCGACCGCCTGTTTCGACCGCATCTTGCCCATGGCCCCGATGGCGGCCAGCCGCTGCGGCAGCGGGCGCTTGTCGCTGTCGATGATCTGCCCCATCCGCTCGATCAAACCCGGATCGCGATAGCGGCTCAGGACGATCGTGCTGGCCTCCTGAAGGGCGGGGTCGCCGGCGAGCAGGTTGTCGATCAGGGCCGACTGATACTGCGGGTCCGGATTCTCGATTTCGGTCAGGGCCGCCGTCACCGCCAGTTGGCTCTGGCGGTCCTTGGCGTTGGCCAGAATCGCCAGGAGTTGCCGGTCGGCTTCCGGATCGCCGAGCAACAGCAGCGAACCGGCGGCGGTCTTGCGGCTCGGATAGATCGGCGTGTTCTGGTCGGTGACGATCTTGACCATGTCCTGGATGAGCTTGCCCTGGGCCGGACTGGTCTGGACCGCCGACGCCTCCGGCTCACCCCGCGCAACGCCTGCCGTCAACAAAAAAGTCATTGCCAGAACTGCCACCAACCGGCTTGTCATCGCCTCTCCCGTGCGGTTTTTCATGCAAATTCCATTCTGCTGTCCGGGGCGTTTTAATGCAACCGTAAACGCCGAAAGTTTCTACCGAGACGGCTCCTGCGGCCCTTCCAGGCCGGCCGGTCGCGTGGTCGGGCCGAGCAGTCTCAACTCGGCCACCACCGGCCGATGGTCCGATCCGTCCAACTCGCGGACGCGGGCCGCGTCGATCGCCCACGGACCGCGCACAAAGACGTGGTCGATCCGGTAACCCGCCCGGTTGACGAAGATGCTCGGCTGGGTGGTCGTGCCGCAGGCGGCGCAACAGTCGGTCAGCGAACGAGCCAGCGCCACGTAACTCGGGAAGAACCCCAGCGAGTTGGTGTCGCCGGCCACGATCACCGGATGCGGGCTGGCCTCGGCCAGTTCCACCACGTCCTTGGCCTGGCGCGTCCGGGCCCCCATCGACTCCATCGCGCCCCGGATCAGCGGGCGGGGCAGCGACTTGAGGTGGATACAGAGGACTCGAACCGTCTCTCCCTTTATCGTCACGTCGGCTGAAAACCCGTAATCGTGTTCACCCGCCATGTTCAGCACCTTGCCGGGCTTGATCGTCCCGCGCGCCAGGATCGCCATGCCCGCGCCGCTGCGCGGGCCATAGGCGGCGTAGGCCGCCGTCATTTTCAACTGATCCACGAACCGTTTCAGGTGCGTTGCGTCGTTGCGCACCTCCTGAAGACAGACGATATCCGCGTCCAGAAGTTGCAGGTTTTTGAGAATCCGGTTGGGATCGGAACTGGTCAGCACGTTGTACGTCGCCACGCGGATCGCAAGGCCCGGTCCTTCGGCCTCGACCGGCGAAGCGCCGCGGGCCGCGCCCGAACAGCCGACCGCGAAGACCAGACATATGGCAGCCGGAATTCGGATTGAGTTCATGCGGTTGGACCTCGACAAACCGTCTCTGTGTCGTTCGCCAAGTGACTCTACGCGCATCGAGGCCCGCGGGTTCGCGGCGGGTCAGCGGGAAAGGTCCAGATGCAGTTCCCGATGGGTCTTGGCCCCGCGGGCCGTGACCACCGTCACCTTGGCGCTGTATCGGCCGGGAACTGCGTAGTAGTGGCGAGGCGTCGGCTCCGCCGCGGTCTGGCCGTCGCCGAAATCCCAGAACACCGCCTGCGGCGGCGGGTCCACCTGGAGGTAGAACTGCACGCCCAAGCCGTTCTCGCCAATCCCGGTGACCGCCCGCGGCCGCACCAGGGAGTACTTCTCCGTGACGGTCTTGAAGAAATCGAACGCGATCTCCGGCTTTCGCCGATGACCTCCGGCAATCTCGCGGGGAAATACCCGCTTGCCGCCCATCGTCTCAAGAAAGTCCGCCGCCTTGCGGCTCTGAATGTTAATGCCAAGCAGCGGATCGCTGGCGGCGAAGAAAATCGCCACCGGCTGATACGGGTCCAGCCGCTCGCGGATGTTCGGCAAAAACGTCTCATCGAAGTTGCCCATCCGCACCGCCAGGGCCCGGAATACCGAAGGATTGTTCAGCCCGGTGTGATAGACGGCCAGACCGCCACCGGACCATCCGGTCATGTAGACCCGATCCGAATCACCATTAAGATTCTTTAATGCTTGATCAACAGCACTTATAATCAGCGCCTCATCTTCCCGCTGCCGCCGCAACTGGTCTTCCCGGCCCACCAGACCCGTGCCGTTGGTCCCCTTCAGGCGCGGAGCCAGAACAATAAAACCCACCCGCTCAGCCAGACCCCGCCACTCGCGGAGTTGCAGATCCGCGGTGTCCCACGGAATCGTCCCGTGACAGGTCACCACCACCGGCCAGCGCTGCTCATTGCTGTGCCACGACGGCACGTACACCAGATAGCTGCCTTCGGTCTTGGGATCCTTGATGGTCTCGGTCGAGCCAGGCACCCGGTTCAGATTCGCCGGGCATCCCGGCAGCAGGATCAGGGCGAGCACGCCCAGAACGACAGGACCCGATCGTGAGCCAAACACGGTGGACACCACAGCAGCCCTCAGCAGTAACGGCAAAATCTCATCTTCAGGAACCCAACAGCAGCACAACGTTGACGATCAGCGAAAGCACCAGCAGCATGGCCAGCACCGCGACCGCGACCTTCCAGCCCGCCACCATCTGCGCCGCCGCAGCCGCAGAGCCGTGGACCGGCGGCTCGGCCGGCGACCCCTGCTCTTCCAGGTTCGCCAGTTCGTTGACGTCGAAAATCGCCCGGGCGTGGACCGGCGGACGCCCCTCTCGGACGGCTCGCAGATCCTCGAGCATCTCCTCGGTCGACTGGTAGCGGTCTTCCCGCCGCTTGGCCATCATCACTTCTATGATCTCGGCGCAGCCGACCGACAGTTCCGGGTTGATGTGGTCCGGCGGCGTAAGCTGCTCCCGCAGATGCTTGAGCATGACCGCGGTGGGATTCGGGGCGTCAAACGGCACCCGCCCCGCCACCATGTGGTAGAACGTCGCGCCCAGCGAGTAGATATCCGCCCGAAAGTCGATATCGACCTCGCCCCGAATCTGCTCGGGCGAAATATAGTACGGCGTGCCGTAGGCCCGCCCGGCCTCCGACTGGGCCAGCCGGGTATCCGAAACCTCGCGGGCCAGACCCATGTCCGCCAGTTTCGCCACCCCGTCCCTCGTGAGCATGATGTTCTTGGGCTTCACGTCCCGGTGGACCAGGCCCCGCGCGTGGGCGTGGGCCAGGGCGTCGGCGATCTGGAGGATCAGGTCGACGGCCTCGCTCTCCGGGTACCGCTTGCTCTTGGCCAGCACGTCGTGGACGGTATAGCCGTCGACGTACTCCATGACAAAGTAGTGATAGCCGCCCGCCTCGCCGACGTCGATGGCCTGCACGATGTTCCGGTGGTTCAGCTTCGCCGCCGCCTTGCCTTCCCGGTAAAACCGGTCGACGAACTCCGCGTTCTCGCTGTAACGGTGCGGAAGCACCTTCACCGCGACTACGCGGTCCAGCGAGAGCTGCCGGGCCTTGTAGACCGTCGCCATCGCCCCCTTCCCGAGTTTGTCGAGCAACTGGTAGCCCGGGAATAACTGCTTGGCCGGCTTCTGATCGGCGTCGGCGATCAGCCGCTGCATCTGCGCAGCCGTCACGCAGCCCTGCTCAACAAGGACCTCGCTGAGCGGCTTGTCCTGGCCCCTATCCGCCAGTTGCTTCTTGCGGACCAGACAGGATTTGATCTCCTGCGTGGTGGCAAGCTTGTGCTTGAGCACCAGCTTGCTGACCAGCGTGTCTTCGCCGCCGCCGAAGCTGGACGCGGATGCCGAACTGGTATCGCCTTGGTCGGGCATGCTTTACACTACTCTTATTCTTCGTCGCTGGTTCGCCCCAAACGGAAAATGACGCTCCCGCTCCCGCGAGCTTTGGGCGATGAAATGCACGAAAGCGGCCTGCAGACGCGACCCGGCTACCGCCGTCGTCCAAAACTTATAGTATACCAGTATTCACACCGGCGACAAGCGAAAGGTCCGTTACCGGGAAAATTGTTGCTCGGTTCCGGGAAGGGGCTTGTCCGGACATTTGGCCTTCACCCGCGGGCTGCGGGGCCGCGCGGCAGCCGCGTGCAGGGCCAGCAGGACGTACTCCATCCGGGCGCCGCCGCCCCGGGCAAGCTGCTCGCCGCACTCCTGGATAATGGCGTCCAGGGCGTCATCCCGGGCGTCGGCCAGCAGTTCCCGAACCGTCATCGACAGTCGTCTTGCCCCGGTCTCCAGATCGTTGCGGGCGAACCACTGGGCACACTCGTCGAAGGCGGCCACCAGCCGGTCGTCCCGTCCGCAACCGGTTTCAAAGGACTTCTTGATATCCAGCAGCGCCTGGGCCGCACTGGTGCCGGGCTCCGAGCGAAGCGACCGCCAGAGGCTGATATACCGCCGTTCGGAACCGACAATCCGCCCAAGGGCCAACGCGACCTCCTCGCGCGATACCGAATCCTGACGGCTTCGGAGGAAGGCGATCAGGTCGTCGGTGGCCTCCGATGCCCGCAGGATGCCCAGCGCCGAGGCGTAGGCCAGCCGGACCCCGTCGTCGGTCTCGCAGCGAAACTCCCGCAACAGAAATGGAATACTCTCGACGTCGCCGAGAGTCGCCAGAGCCCGGGCGCTTCGGGCCCGCAACAGGCTGTAGTCGGACAGAAGGGTCTCGCGCAGCGGCAAGACGGCGCTCTTGTCGCCGATTCGCCCCAAAGCCCACGCCGCCGCAATCGCCAGGTCCGGCTCCTTCCCGCCAAGAACCAGCAGCAGCTCGTCCACCAGCTCCGGACGCGCCGGCATGCGGGCGACCGAGATGATCGCCTCGTACCGCACGTTGAAGCTCGGATCGTGAAGCGCCTCGATCAGCTCGTTGATGCTCAGCGGGTTGCGGGCCTGGCCCATCCGCTCCGTCGTGCTCACCCGCTCCCCCTCGTCCCGCGCCAGGTGGTACCGCACCATCGTGCCGATCGCCATCACCGGATGACCCTGCAGGAACATGCCGACGAACCGCCCCGTGGGCATCGCCCCATCGCCCCGAACCCGGCTCATCACGATCACCCCGCACGTCAGCATCGAAAAACACGCCGCGAACAGCGGCGTGTACTGGTCGACCGTGAACACCGAAACCTTCGACGAAATCCCGCCGCAAAAATCCAGAAACCGCCCCGCCAGCAGCGGAGCGATCCCCGCGGTCAGTCCCGCCCACGCGTAGAACACCGCCATGTACCCCGTCTTGTGCTCCGCCGGAACCGCGCTGACGTAAAGATACCGCCCATACCCGATCTGCCAACCCATCGTCGCCACCCCCACCACCAGCGCCGCCCCCATCGCCAGCGCCGCACTCGCCGGCGACTGACGCGGCAGCAGAAACCAGATCACCGGCAGCAGCAGCATCACGCCCAGCCCCGACAGCATCACCGGCTTGCTCCCGTACCGGTCCGACGCCCATCCCCACAGGTACGATGACACCATGATCCCCGCGTACGCCCCCACGTCCAGCAGCACCACCTTGCCCGTGGCCAGCCCGATCTGTTCCTTCATATACAGCGGAACGAACGCCGCCAGCGGGTTGAACCCGAAAATCACCAACGCCAACCCCACCAGGAACAGCCGAAAGTTCCGGTCGCGTAGCGAATCCAGCATCGTGCCGAAGTGCCGGGTCTGAACCGTGCCGTCCGGTGGTTCGCCACCGGGAACGAAGCTGAAGCACCACGTCGAAACCAGCCCCGCCACCACCCCCACCCCGATCAGCACCACGAAACGGTACAGCGAATCGAAATGCCCCACGACATGGCTGGCGACGATGAGCGTGACGATCGCCGCCACCGTCGAAAGGATCGTGTTGATCGCACCCAGCTTGCCCCGGATGTTGTTCGGCACCGCCTCCTGCTGCCACGGAATAAACGCCGACTCCGCGATCGCCCGCGCCACCGCGAAACCCAACACCGTCACCGCCACCCAGACGAACGCCGACTCCCGCCCGAAGTGCAACAGCACCAGCGGCACCAGCATCAGCAGACCCGCCACGATCTTGCGAGCCGCAAAGAACCAGACGAACGTCCGCTTGAACCCCAACCGCGCCGACAGCGGCGTACTGATCACCGCGATGATCGCCGCGAACGGAATCAACGCCAGCAGAAAACCGATCTGGGTCTTCTCCAGACCCAGCTCGTTCAAAAACAGAATGAACACCGACCCGAAAACCGTCAGAATGCAGAATATCTGATTCCAGACGTTCCCAGCGTAGAGCCAGGGCAATCGGCGCAACTTGTCCACATCGGTCAACGGCTTGCCCATCAGCGGCGGCTCCTGCGGCACCTGCAATCACAAAGGTTCATTGTATCACCGCCGGTCCCCCGTTTCTATCTCCCGGCTCGGGATTCATTGTGGCAGACCCGCCGGAAAAGGCTTGAAACGCCATACGCAGGCGGGAAACATAGCGTCAACCCGAGACCGTCGACGAAAGTCCGTCGTGGGCCTCAGCGGATGAGTTTAAGGAGATGGACGTGCCGGTATGCCTGGTTCAGGAAATCATGAGGGCGTGTGCGTTTGTGGCGGCGATGTCGGCTGAGGGGCCGGATGTGTCGGGTTTTGCATCCCGCGTTCGGAGCGGGTCGTGGGTTGAGAAGTGGCCGGATGAGAAAGGCGAGCTGGTCGCCTCGACGGTGCAGGGGGAGATATGGACCGAGGCGATCCAGGCGGCCATCGATCAGCACCGGGCGGTGTATCTGCCGAAGCGCGACAAGCCGTACTACATTGACGCGCCGATCGTGTTGCGCAGCGGGTGTCGGTTGGTTGCCGATCCGGAGGCGGAGATTCGGCTGAGGCCCGGCAGCAACCGCTGCATGGTGCGCAACGAGCACATCGTGGACGGGCACAGCGGACCGGTCGAGCCCGACGCGAACGCCGATGAGGATTTGCAGATCGTCGGAGGCATCTGGACGACGCTGGCCACGACGGACCAGGAGTCGAACGGGAACGCGAACGGCTGGGCGCTGCCGGGCGGACCTTTTTGCGCCCATGGGACGATCCTGTTGAGCAACGTGCGGCGGGTCGTGGTGCGCGATGTGACGATCCGGCAGTGCCGGCCGCACGGGATCCAGATCAGCAACGCCTCGCACTTTCTGGTGGAGAACATCCGGTTCGACCGTCATCACCGCGACGGCGTACACATCAACGGCCCGGCGTCGTTCGGGCACGTTCGCAACGTGCGGGTCGTGCGGGGCGTGATGGGCGACGACCTGATCGCGTTGAACGCGTGGGACTGGTATCACACGGTGGTCAGTTTCGGCCCGATCCATCACGTGCTGGTCGAGGACGTGGTCGGCCAGGCGCCGTCCGAGCCGAAGGCCCCATCGGAGATCCGCCTGCTGGGCGGCACGAAGCGCTATGCCGACGGCCGGACGGTCGATTGCGATATCCACGATTGCGTGCTGCGGAATATCGAGGGCATTCGCACCTTCAAGGCCTACGATCAACCGAACCTGGAGTGCGGCCGCGACAAGGACTTCGCCGATCCTATCGGCAACATCAAAAACGTCCAAATCGAGAACGTCCGTTTCGCCGCGGACCACGGCGCCGCCCCCTTTCAGATCGCCCACAACGTCGACGGGCTGACGATCCGCGACGTGCGGCTGGGCTTCGAGCCGAAGGACGGCTTTGCCCTGGTGGAGATCGGCCCGCTCTCGATGACGTTCAAAGCCAACCCGGCCGACCCGGCCACGTGGGTGGAAGTCTTCTCTCCCGACAAGGATTGCACGGTGAGGAATTTCGAACTGACCCAGGTGCAAACGCCAACGAAGCCCGCCGACCCCAAACACCTGATCCGTCTGATCCAGCAGAAAATCAATCCCGACTATCCCAACACCACCCCGCGCGGCGGAGTGGGACGGGGGATTCTTCTGTCCGAGTGACCGCGGGCGAGC
>JAAYCJ010000239.1 GCA_012729815.1 Phycisphaerae bacterium
CCATCCGTGCATGTCAAACCCAGGTAAGGTTCTTCGCGTTGCTTCGAATTAAGCCACATGCTCCACCGCTTGTGTGAGCCCCCGTCAATTCCTTTGAGTTTTAGCCTTGCGGCCGTACTCCCCAGGCGGTGCACTTAACGGTTTTCCTTCGCCCCAGAGATCGTCAGAGATCCCTGAAGCTAGTGCACATCGTTTAGGGCGTGGACTACCGGGGTATCTAATCCCGTTCGCTCCCCACGCTTTCGTGCCTCAGCGTCAGGACACGTCCAGCCAGGCGCCTTCGCCACTGGCATTCCCCTGGATATCTACGCATTTCACCGCTCCACCCAGAGTTCCCCTGGCCCTTACGTGCCTCAAGCCCAACAGTACATCCTGCAATTCCCCGGTTGAGCCGGGGGATTTCACAGAATGCTTGAAAGGCCGCCTACACACCCTTTAAGCCCAGTGATTCCGAGCAACGCTTGCCACCTCTGTCTTACCGCGGCTGCTGGCACAGAGTTAGCCGTGGCTTCCTCTGGATTCCCTCATCGCCGGGGGCTATTTGACCCCTTTGATTGGTTTCTCCTGACAGTAGTTTACACCCCGAGGGGCTTCGTCCTACACGCGGCGTCGCTCCGTCACGCTTGCGCGCATTGCGGAATATTCGTTGCTGCAGCCCTCCGTGGAGGTCCGGGCAGTGTCTCAGTCCCGATGTGACTGGTCGTCCTCTCAGACCAGCTACGCGTCTTCGCCTTGGTAGGCCATTACCCTACCAACTAGCTGATACGACGCGGGCCGATCCCAGGCTGATAGCTTACGTGTAGAGGCCACCTTTGATCACCAGGCCATGCGACCCGGTGATGTCATCGAGTATTACCCAGCCTTTCGGCTGGCTATCCTCGCGCCCAGGGTACGTTACCCACGCGTTACTCACCCGTCCGCCGCTAACAGGACACTCGGTTACCCAAATGTACTGTCCGCACGACTTGCATGCTTTAGCCACGCCGCCAGCGTTCGCTCTGAGCCAGGATCAAACCCTTCAGGTTAAATTTGGATCCCGCCGCACCTTGCGGTCCGGAGGGACATTTTCGAAGGGAAGAGGCCCTCCGGTTTCCCGGAGAACCACTGCCGGTCCTGGCTTCGGTCCGGCATTCAACTCAACACTGGTAGCCGAATGATCGCCGAAGCGACCATCAGGGCTCACATTCTTACGGCATCGAACTGTTTAGTTGACAAAGAGCTTATTGCGTTTTCGGCGAAGTCCGCCGAAAAATTTTGCGACCGGCTCGTGAACGTTTGCCCGTACTCATCCGGGCTTGCTCCTGGCCCGTCGCATTTTCGCCTGCGTTGTACTTGTCTATCGCAGAACCACATTATTGCGGGGTCCATTGAGCTTGGCAAGTACTTTTTTAAGTTTTTTTGAGGTTTTTTATCTCCTCGTATTGGCCTGTCCCTTACGGGGCAAGCACTATAAGGATAACAATCAAAGGCCCAAAGTCAAGGCCCCCTCAAAAAAAACCCGCAAACCCGGCACCGCCATAACACCTGTATTGTCAAGGCCTTACACGACCGCCTTCGCGACATTGACTTCTGCCGGTTTGATCGGACGGCCAGGCTTGCCAGAATCTTCAGCCGCCACTAGAATACCGTAGCAGGCTCAAGGCGGCTTTCGTCGGCTGCCGAAACAGAAACAGACAACGCCGTTGCCAGCGTAGCTCAATTGGCAGAGCAGCGGTTTTGTAAACCGCAGGTTATGGGTTCGAGTCCCATCGCTGGCTTTCCGAACCGCTTCCGGAGAATGCGACTTTAAGTCCATTTTCAACAAGGGCTTACAGTCGCAGCGTAACGCGGATGGCGGCTGCCAAGGGAGGATCGATGGGCAAAAAGGCGTCGGGCACAGACACCAGGCTCTACCTCGGTGTGGACGTTGGGGGCACCAAGATTCAGGCGTCGCTGATTGAGGAGTGCGGGTCGATCATCGCGAGGCACAAGTGCCCCAGCCCGCGCAAAGGCGGGGCCAAGGCCATCGTCAAGACGATCGAAGAGGCGATTGGGCAGGTGCTGGCGGAGCAGGAGCGGGAGGCCAGGTCGCTGGCGGCGATGGGGATCGCCATTCCCGGCGTGGTGGACCCGCAGACGGGGCGGGTGGTGGTCACGCCGAACATGGAGCTTTCCGGGGCGCCGATCGTTTCCCAGCTTGAGAAGAAGTTCGCTGTGCCGGTGGCGTTGGGCAACGACTGCAATCTTGGCACACTGGGCGAGCACTGGCTAGGGGCTGGGCGCGACGCCGGGTCGGTGGTCGGCATCTTCGTCGGCACGGGGATCGGCGCGGGATTTGCCCGACAGGGGCAGATCTGGCAAGGGGCTCGCGAGGCGGCGATGGAGATCGGCCACATGATTATGGAGATCGGCGGTCCGGTCTGCGGCTGCGGCGGCCGCGGATGCCTCGAGGCGATCGCCAGCCGCTCGGCCATCGAGCGCGACATTCGCGCCGCGGTCAAGCGCGGCAAGAAGACGGCGTTGACGGACCTGCTGGACGGCAAGCTGGCCATCATCAAGAGCAGCGCGTTGCGTGAGGCCCTCAAGTCGAAGGACAAGCTGGTCACCGACGTGATGCGCCGGGCCTCGGAGATCCTGGGTTACGCGTGCATCAACATTCGCCACCTGCTGGACCCGGAGGTGATCGTGCTCGGCGGCGGCGTGATCGAGGCGTGCAGCCGGTTCATGCTGCCGATCGTGCAGAAGATCGTGGACGCCGATCAGCTTCCGGGCGCGCGGGACGGCGGCCACGTGCAGCTTTCGCGACTGGGCGACGACGCGGTGGTGCTCGGCGCGGTGGCGTTGGCGCGACAGCAGGTGGGCCGCAGCCCTTTTGACGGCGAGTGTGCGATGCCGGAATATCCCGAAGTGACGGCTGACGCCTTCGGCCGCATCGGCGTGGGCGAGGAGACGTACGAGGGCGACGTCTACATCCGCGTCAACGGCAAGGTCAAGAAACGCAAGAAGTCGCTGGCCAAGAAGGAATACGGCAGCTCGCACCGTCTCGGTCCGCAGGAACTGGAGAAGGTCTGCCGCGGCGGTCCGCAGGTGCTGTTCGTCGGGGCGGGGCATTCCGAGCAATTGGAGCTGACCGAAGAGGGGGCTGAGTTTCTCCGCCGCCGGGCGATCGAGGTTCGCCGATCGGCCACACCACAAGCCGCCCGCGAGTTCAACGCCAGCACGCAGCGCAGAGCCGGCCTTTTCCACGTCACGTGCTAAGCCGCTGATCCGTCAACGGGCGACGATCCTGGCGATGTCGTAGCGCGGCTGCGGAAACTCCATGCCGTAGGACTCGAGCTGCTCGATCAGGATCTCCGAGATCGCCAGGTTGCGGAACCACTTGTGGTCGGCTGGGATGATGAACCACGGAGCATGTCCGGCGTTGCAGCGGGAGATTGCCTCCTCATACGCGGCTGTATAGTCGTCCCAGTACTTGCGTTCCTCGAAGTCCTTCGGATCGACCTTCCAGTGCTTGTCCGGCTCCTCCAGCCGGGCCTTGAGCCGTTCGAGCTGCTCGCCCTTGCTGATGTGCAGGTAGAACTTGAGGATGTGGATCTGCCCAGCGGCGAGCATCGCCTCGAATGCGCTGATCTGATCGTACCGGGCCGACCAGACGCATTTGGGGACCAGGTCGTGCACCCGCACCACCAGCACGTCCTCGTAGTGCGAGCGGTTGAACACCCCGATCTCGCCCTTCCTGGGCACAGCCTTGTGGATTCGCCAGAGGAAGTCGTGGGCCAGTTCCTCCTCGCTCGGCGCCTTGAACGCAGTTACCCGGCAGCCCTGCGGATTGACCGGCCCGAGCACGTGGCGGATCGTTCCGTCCTTGCCGCCGGTGTCCAGCGCCTGCAGCACGATCAGCAGCGCCCGCTTGTTCTCGGCGTAGAGCAGGTACTGAAGTTCCTTGAGACGCTTGACGTTTTTCTTGAGCTTCGCCTTGGCTTTCTTCTTGTCATAATCCAGCGTCTCGCCCGGGTCATGCCGGTCCAGCTTGACCTTCGTATCCGGCTTGACCATGAAACGTTCGCTGAAGTTCATAGCGTTCCTCCTCCGGCACAGCAGTCCCCTACTCTTCCGGGCGGGTCAGCGGACGGAAGCGGACGGTGGACTGGGCGGCGGCGCGGGCGGCTTCGACCGCGTCATGGTAGAAGACTTCCTGGGCACGGACGGGCGGGCCTTCGGCGCGGACTTTTTCGTACGTGCCGTCGGAGCGCAGCCGCTGGGCTTTGACGTTGTCGGCAAAGAAGGTTTCGAGGAAGTAGATCAGCCGACGGCGCAGGTTGGGGTTCTTGACCGGAAAGAGGATCTCCAGCCGCCGGTCGAGGTTGCGGTCCATCCAGTCGGCGCTGCTGAGGTAGGTCTCCTCGTGGCCGCCGTTGCGGAAGTAGAAGATTCGGGCGTGCTCGAGGAAGCGATCGACGATGGAGCGGACCTCGATGTTTTCGGAGACGTTCGGCAGGCCCGGGCGCAGGCAGCAGATGCCGCGGACGTTGAGCTTGATGGACACGCCGGCCTGGCTGGCGCGACAGAGGGCCTGGCAGATGGCGACGTCCTGGAGCGAGTTGACCTTGGCCATGATGAGGCCCGGCCGGTCGGCGGTCGAGGCGCGGACCTCGCGTTCGATCAGGTCGAGGAATCGGCGGCGCATCACGGTCGGGGCAATGGAGATTTTGGACCACCCGACGGCTTCGGACACGCCGGTCAGCAGATTGAAGAACGCGGCCACGTCGGCTGCCATGTCCTGGTCGGCGGTCATCATGCCGATGTCGGAATACAGCTTGGCTGTCTTGTCGTTGTAGTTGCCGGTGGCCAGATGGACGTAGCGTCGGATGCGGCCGGTTTCGCGGCGGACGATCAGCAGGGCCTTGGCGTGCGTCTTGAAGCCGGCGATGCCGTAGATGACGTGGCAGCCGGCGTCCTCGAGCTGACGGGCCCAGACCACGTTGCGGGCCTCGTCGAAACGGGCCTTGAGTTCGACCAGCACGGTGACCTGCTTGCCGCTGCGGGCGGCCTGGCCCAGAGCACGGACGATCGGCGAGTCGCCGCTGGTGCGGTAGAGGGTCTGTTTGATCGCCAGGACGTCCGGATCGGCGGCGGCCTGTTCGACCAGTCGCACCACCGGTTCGAAGCTCTCGTAGGGATGGAACAGGAGCACGTCGTGATCCTGAATTGACGACCAGATGTCCTCAGCCCCGACCAGGTCGCGCGGCGGCTGAGGCGGCCACTGAGGGATCTTCAGCGACTCGAAGCCCTGGCGGTTGACGATCTCCATAAACGCCGCGGTGTCCAGCGGCCCGTCGATTTCGTAGACGTCCCTCGGTTCGATGGCGAGCCAGTTGACGAACCAGTCGCGCAGACGCGGGTTGGGACTCTGGGAAATCTCCAGCCGCACCGCGGCCCGGCGGCGGCGATCCAGCACCGCTGCTTCGACCGCGTGGAGCAGGTCGCCCGCCTCGTCGTCCTGAATGGCCACGTCGGCGTCGCGGGTGATGCGCAGCACGGCCCGGTCGTGGACCTTCGCGCCGGGAAAGAGCGAGGCGGCGTTGGCTGCGATCACGTCCTCGAGCCGGGCCAGGTGGACGCCCTCCTCGGCCGGCAGAGTGACGAAACGCGGAAACCCGCCCGGCACCGGCACCACCACGATCCTCTCGACGTTTTCATAGGCCACCACCAGCGCCACGTGCAGGGCCAGACCCGGCAGCAGCGGCGGCGGCTGAAGCTCCTCGATGGCCAGCGGCGTGAGCACGGGCAGTATCTCGGACGAGAAATAGGACCGCAGGAATCGCCGCTGATCGGCTGACCAGTCGGGGGCCTCGCGGACGTACAAGCCGTGGCCGGCGAGCTTGCCCAACACCTCGCGGATGCCCGCGGTCTGCTCGGCGACCATGCGGTGCGCTCGGGCCTTGATCTCTTCGAGCTGTTGAGAGGGAGTCATGCCGGCCGGACCGCGCCGCCGCACGGCGGCTGAGACCTGCTGCATCAGGCCCGCCACGCGGATCATGAAGAACTCGTCGAGGTTTGATCCGACGATCGAGAGGAACTTGAGCCGTTCGAGCAGCGGAAGCGTCTCGCAGAGCCCTTCCTGCAGGACGCGGTGGTTGAACTCCAACCAGCTCAGTTCGCGGTTGATGAACAGTTCCGACGATTGCAGTTCTTTCCTGGCCATATGCGTCTCAACAAAAGCCGGCGCTCCCGCTCCGGCCGCTCTATTCGGTTGCAGGGCAAGCCGGTCGTGTCAGGTCGTCGTTGACGACTCCTCGGCCCGCACCCTCAAGCCGTAGATGTCCTCGAACAGGTCGCCCTTGTTGGCCAGCTCGCGACGCTCGATGGTCAAGTCGGCCGGAGCGGGCACCAGGATGACCATCTCGTCGCCCCGGCGCTCACACCGAAGATCGCGGATCTGTTGCGAGTGCGTGTGGTCGAGGGCGTCGGCCACGCGAAGCAGCGCGGCGAGCTTGCTGACCAGCATGCGGTTCTCTCGCGGCAGCATCATGTACTCCACGTGCGAGGGCTTGGGACAGCTTCGCCGATGGTACCGCCCGACGTGGGCCACGATGTTGACCTCCTCGCGGGTCAGGCCGAAGATTTCGGAGTTGGCGATCAGGTAGTAGCTGTGCTTGTGGTGGGCCCGGCTGCTGACGAACCCGCCGATCTCGTGGACCAGCCCGGCCACCCTCAGCAACAGCCGGTGGCGCGGGTTCAGGCCGTGCTCGGACTGGAGCTGGTCGAAGAGCCGAACCGCCAGGTCCGAGACGTTGCGCGAATGGTTGACGTCGACACGGTACTTCTCCGCCACCGCCATGGCCGAGAAGATCACGCCCTTGGAAATTGACTCATCCTCCTGCCCGGTCACCGTCAGCGCCAGGTCCAGAAGCAAGCCGTCCCGCATGGTCACCTGCGAGACGAGCATCTGCCGGGCCCGCGTCACCTGGAACAAGGCGTGGTAGACCAGCAGGGCCGCCTTGAGCGTCTCGGCGTCGGCGAAGGGCATGCCGTAGATCTTCGACAGTTCCTCGGGCGTGTGGCTTTCGCAGCGGCGGACCAGCTTGTCGAAGTTGCTCCGGGCGATGCTGCTGAGGGCCGGTGAGGCGGTCGGCTGGCCGATCTGGCCGGCGGCGAACCGCGCATCCCCCCCCACCGCCACATACGTCTGCGCGCGGTTCAGGGGCAGCGAGCTCTGGACAGCGGCGATGACGTTGGAAATCTGGTGGCGCAGGATTTCGGTGGCCCGGTCGGGCGGTTCGTCGGCCGTCATCAGCGATTCCTGGAGACGGATCGAGCCAAGCTGTACGCTCTGTGAGGTGGCGATCTCGCCGCGAACCAGGATGGTCAGCAGCGTGCTGCCGCCGCCCACGTCGACGATCAACACGTTGGCCCGTTCCTTGCCCAGGGCGTCGGCGATCTCGCGCCGCACGGCTGAGACGGTCAGGCGGCTCTCCTCCGGCGTGTCGATCACCTCGACGTCAAAGCCGGTGGCCATGAACACCCGGTCGATGAAGGCGTCGGAGTTGCTGGCCTCGCGGACCGCGCTGGTCGCCACCGCCCGCACCTGCTCGACCTTATAGAAGTCGATCACCTTGCGGTAGTCGCGGAGGATTCCCACCGCCGCCCGCATGGTCTGGCCTCCAAGCCGACCGCGGCGAAACGTGTCCTGCCCGAGCCTCGCCGCCTGGCGAAGCTGCTCGAGCATCTCCAGCTTGCCGTCGGGCAGCACCTGGGCCACCACCATGCGGATCGAGTTGGATCCGATGTCGATGGCCGCCACTGTCCTGGCCGACCCGCTCTCTCGGGCGGTCTCCACTGCACTCATAACTGACTACCCTAACAACACTTACGCGACTTGCGGCCCCCAACAAGGAATCCTAGGCCGCCTGCGGTCCATGTCGGTCGATCTCGATTATAAGCCTTCGCCCCAGCGCCATTTCAAGCACATTCGCTTTTTGCGCCGCCGCCGCGAGTTCGGCTTCGGCCGGCCCGGCGGTGCGGCAGTCAATGACGATCCGATCCGACTCGACGCGGCCGGTCAGGTCGCGAACCAGGCTCAGGTGGCTGCGGTCCAAGCCGTCGGCCACGCGAAGGATACCCGCCAGCACGTTCACCGTCCGCCGATCGTGCTCGTCGAGGTCGCGGTACTCGGGATGATCCTCGCGAGGTTCGGCCTTGCGGTGGTAGCGGGCGATCAGGGCGACGATCCGCCGATCGCGGCTGGCCAGCGGCAACCCGCGGGCGTCGAGGATCAGCCGCATCGCCGTCTTGTGATGTCCTTTCCGCCCTTCGAGCCAACCGATATCGTGCAGGCACGCTCCGCACTGCAGCCAGAACCGCTCGCGGTCGCGCAGACCATGCAGCGAAACCAGTTCATCGAAGAGCTGCAGGGCCAGACGCACGACCTGGTGGGTATGCTCCTGCTCGTAGTCGCACAGCCGGGCCAGGTGGAGCACAGCGTCCCACGCCGCCAGGTTATCACGTCCCTCAGCCGCCATCGGCGTTCTTGTCCTTCGTGACGGCAGAATCCTTTTGGGACTCAAGCACATCGGTCAGTCTCTGCCAGAACCCTTCCTCCTTGAGCCGCACCCAGAGCCGGCGCAACTCCTCGAACCGGCGCTGGCGGCTGCGGCGACGATCCTTGAGCAGATATTCAATCCCCGGCCGCAGCGGGTTGAACGGTTTGTCATCGTCGAAATACTCCCGCGTTCGCCGCTGCTCGTCCTCACGGAACGTCTCGAGCAGCGATATCCACACGTCGCAATCGTGGACTTCGCCCAGGAGCGTCTGGATCTCCTTGACCGTCCGGATCGGCTCCTTGAGGCCGCCGTGGTAGACCGGCTTGCAGATTTCCATCGTGTATCGCAGCCGTTTGGCCGCGATCCGCATCTGATGGTGCCGCTCGACGGCCAGCGGCTCGGCGAGGCAGCTTTCGATGGCCAGAAGCTTGCCCACCCGCCGAGCGATCTGGCGGCTGGCTTCTGTCCGAACGCTTGGCGCTTTCACCGTCGCCTTCCGCTTCCTGAGTTTGGAGCAGGCGTTTTCGGCCTCAACCGCCATACGTTCGACCAAGCCGTTGGCCGCCAACGCATCCACCGCTTCGATCACCGCCGGCTGAATCGACCGGCGCTGCTGATCGAGTCGCAGCAGCAACCGCTGCACGCCCGGCCGATAGGTTTTCTGGTGCAAGTCGTCCAGCCGTTCCCGCACAAACGCGATCTGAACATCCAGGTCGCGGGCCGGACCCAGACCCTGCATGAACTTCTGAAGCGTCTTGTCCCACTTGCCGGCCCCGTGGCCCGGAAAGTGCCGGCCGAATGTCTTGAGTCCCGCCCGCAGGCGCCGCGCCGCCACCCGCGACTGATGGACGCACTCCGGGTCCTTCACCTCACGAACCCCGCTCATCCGCATGGAGAGGCCCTTGGCCTGCTTGCCGATGTACCGGGCGGCCAGCAACCGAACGTGTTGGTCCACGGGTTTTGTCATGGTCGAAAATTCCCCCACCTATTATATCCGTGGGAAGGCGTACATCGATGCCGCATCGGCTGGACCAGATCATCTTTCATCACCCAGGGGCCAACATCAAGTTAAGATTTGATTAATGAAGGTGATCCCGAGGCGGGTCCACGGGCCGTCGGCCCACCAACGCCCTTGCCCGGATCGAATAGGTCCGATAAAATTCATCAGCAACTGGGGGGTCTACAGCGTTTTGCCGGGGGCTCGCGGCCATCCGAGCGGGGTCTTCCGGCAATACGATCAAACGAAACCATCAGCCGCCGGCGGGCTCTCCGGACGCGGTGGTCCGATCGCCGGTCGCGGCTTGGTCCGAAAGGAGCAACCCGATGAAAGCCCTTATTCTGGTCGCGGACGGAGTGGAGGACCTGGAGTTCTTCTATCCATACTATCGCCTGCAGGAGGAAGGCATCGAGGTGGACGTGGCGGCGCCGGAAGCCGGCACGATCACCGGCAAGCACGGCTACACGTTCGATGTGAAGCTCTCGATGTCGGCGATGAAACACGACGACTACGATCTGCTGATCCTGCCCGGCGGCAAGGCGCCCGAAACCGTCCGTCACCATCCAAACGCGACCGCAGCGGCCAAGACGATGCTGCAGAACGGCAAGGTGGTGGCGGCAATCTGCCACGGGGCCCAGACCCTGATCTCGGCCAAGGTGCTCAAGGGCCGGACGGCCACCTGCTGGCAGGGCATTCGCGACGACATCAAGGCCGCTGGAGCCAAATACGTGGATGAAGAGGTCGTGGTCGACGACAACCTGATCACGAGCCGGTCGCCGGACGATCTGCCCGCGTTCTGCCGGGAGATATTCAAGCAGGTCCAGGTCGCCAGCCAGTAGCCGGCGAGGCCATGCCGAGGTCAGGTCCAATAGCCCTCGCGGCCGTAGTGGTCGTGGAGACGCTGCTCGTACTCGCGTGTGATCGGCGTTGACGGATCGTACGGCGGCGCGCTCTTGATCTTCTCTCGCGTCAGCTCCACCTGGACCGCCGAAAGCGACCAGCTCACCAGCGAGACCCACTGAGGGGCCAGCAGGACGTGCTTGCCCGGCCACCAGTTGCGGGTGTCGATGACCAGATATCGGATAGCCCACGCCTCGTCATCCAGGATGAAATCCTCAACGTGGCCGACGGTGTCGTCGCGGGCCTGGATGATGTAACCCGTGACCTCGTTGACGCTTCGCAGGTGCGGATCGCCCTTGCGCTCCTCGGTCAGCGAATGCTCCTGGTCTGGAGGCTGGGATGGGACGATCAGCGGGGCCACTGCGACCGTGCCGGGCCCGCCCAGCCCCGCGCCGGTCCAGTAGATCGGCCAGCCGTAGTACTGCGTCATCTCGTACTCCCGCTGTCGCGAGACCGGCATATCCTCGGCGATGTCCGGGCTGTCTTCGACCTGACGTTTGGTCAGCGAAACGGGAAATCGGTCGCCGTCGCCCGGCCGGCCGAGCGAGGCTGGGGCGATCAGCACGAGCTTGCCCGGCAGCCAGCGTCCGGTGTCGGCCACCAGGTAGCGCACGATCCACCGCGAGTCGTCGAAGTAAAAATCCTTCACCGACCCGATCTGGCCGTCCTGGGCCTCCAGCGTGTAGCCTTCGAGTTGCGTGGCGTTGCGAAACATTGCGTTCCCCCCTCTGCAAGTGGCGATCAGGTTTTTCTCGGGCCGCGAAGCGTGCGCTTCGGCAGCAGCGACGTGACGACCTGTCCCGCCGCCAGCGGAATCAGGCTGGCGATCAGCACCACCGCCCAGCCGTTTGGTCCCGGAGCGGTCAACTGCAGCACCGCCGCCAGCAGCGGCACGTACGTCACCGCCAGCAGCAATCCCACGCACAGACCCAGAGCGCCCCACACGTAAGGATTGGCGGTGATCTCATTTCGCAGCAGACCGGTCCCGCGGTTGCGCATGTTGAAGATGTGCCAGAGCTGGGCAAAGGCCAGGGTCAAAAACGAAATCGTGATCGCCTCGTCCGTATCCAGCTCCATCCAGTCGAGGGCGACCCAGAACGCCCCGAGGACGCCCAGTGTGATCAGGCCGCCGTAAAGGCCGATGGCCAGCCAGTGCGCAGCCCGCAGCACCGGTTCCTTCGGGTCGCGCGGCGGCTGGTCCATGATCCGCGGATCGCCTTCGCCGACCCCCAGGGAGAGGGCGGGAAACACGTCGGTCACCAAATTGAGGAACAGGATCTGGAGCGGCAAAATCGGCAGCGGCGCGTTGACAATCGAGGCGATGAAAACCACCAGCACCTCGCTGACGTTGCATGACAGCAGGTAGAGCACGAACTTGCGGATGTTGTTGAAGATCACTCGGCCCTGCTCGACCGCCGCAACGATGGTGGCGAACGAATCGTCCTTGAGGACCATGTCCGAGGCCTCGCGGGCCACCTGCGTGCCCCGCTGGCCCATGGCCACGCCGATCTCGGCCTTTTTGAGGGCGGGAGCGTCGTTGACCCCGTCGCCGGTCATGGCCACGATGCTGCCGGCCTCCTGGTGGAGAGCGATCAGGTCGAGCTTTTGCTTGGGACTGACGCGGGCGAAGAGGCGGACGTCCCGAAGCTCCTGGCGATCCGATCGCGTCAGTTCATCGGGGCTCTTGATGTCGCGGCCGCGGACGACGGGGCTCTCGCGATCCTCGATCAGCCCGACCGCCTGGCCGATGCTGCGGGCGGTATCGGGTTGATCGCCGGTCACCATGATCACGCGGATGCCGGCCATGCGGCACTTTTCGATCGCCTCAGCCACGCCGCTTCGCGGCGGGTCATGAAGCCCCAGAAGAGCCACCCACGTCAGGTTCCGGTACGGCTCGGTGTCCAGCGAGTCCACCCGTTTGGCCGCCACCGCCAGCATGCGCAGTCCCCGTCCAGCCATCTGAGCGTTAAGCCGCGACCAGTGTTCGCGGTCCTGGTCGCTCAGGTCGCGCTCGCCGTCGGCGGTGCGGATGCGGGCGCAGCAGTCCAGAACGGCTTCCGGCGCGCCCTTGACCGCGACGCGATGCTGTCCATCGGCGGCGTGGTAGGTGGCCATCATCTTGATATCGGAATCGAAGGCCTCCTCCCGCTGCTCCGGATGGTCGCGGACAAGCTGGTCGCGGCGGATGCCGGCTTTGAGGCCGGCGATCAGCAGGGCGACTTCCATCGGCTCGCCGGTCGCCTTGGCCAGCGGGTCCCGGCCCGAGCCGAGGGAGGCGTTGTTGCACAGCACGCCGATCTCCAGGGCCTCGCGCAGAATCGGATCTTCCTGCGGGTCGACGGGTTGGCCGTCTCGGGCAAAAGGCCGCTGGCCTCCCAGCTCCTGGCCGATTGCCACCTCGCCGGTGGATAGGAACACCCTGTCGAGCGTCATGCGGTTTTCGGTGAGCGTGCCGGTCTTGTCGGTGAAGATGACGTTGGTTCCGCCCAGGGTTTCGACGGCGGAGAGACGGTTGACCAGGGCGTTGCGCCGGGCCATCCGCAGCATGCCGCGGGCCAGGGCGATCGTGGCCACGATGGGCAGGCCCTCGGGAATCGCGGCGACGGCGAGGGCAACCGCGGTTTCGATCATCAGAATGACGGGTTTGCCGCGAACGATGCCGGTGACGGCGACGATGACCATGATGCCCAACGTGACCCACAGCAGGTTGCGGCCCAGGGCGTCGAGGCGTTTTTCGAGCGGCGTGGCCTCCTGCTCGGCCTCCTCGACCAGCGATGAGATGCGGCCCAACTCGGTCCCCATGCCGGTGGCCACGACCACGGCTTCGCCCGATCCGCGGGTCACCGCGGTGCCTTTGAAGAGCATGCTCTTGCGCTCGGCGATTTCGGCCTTTTCCTTGACGGGATCGACGGCCTTGCTGACCGGTACGGACTCGCCGGTCAGGGCGGATTCGTCGGCTTGCAGCTTGGACGTATCGATCAGGCGAACATCGGCGCTGACGATATCGCCCCCTTCGACGATCAGGATGTCGCCCGGAACGAGTTGGTCGGCTGGGATCTCGACCGTCTCGCCGCCGCGCCGCACGCGGGCGGTGACCGCGCCCATCTTCCGCAGGGCCTCCATGGAGCGTACGGCCTTGTACTCCATGAAGAAGCCGATCGCCGTGTTGATGGCGATCACGGCAAAGATGGCGGCGGCGTCGATCCACTCCTGCATGACCAGCGACAGAATTGCCGCCGCGGCCAGCAGCCCGACCACCAGACTCTTGAACTGGTCGATCAGAATCTGCCAGGCGGTCCGGCGCTTCATCTCGCGCAGACGATTGCGGCCGTAGCGCCGGAGACGCTCGGCGACCTGCTCGCCGTCAAGCCCCTTCTCGCGTGAAACACCCAACTCCCGGAGCGCGTCGTTGGCGGTCTTGGCCCACGAACCGGCAACGGCGGCAACGTCGTCTTGAGTCATCGGCAACACCCCTTGTAAAATGGAGTGTATTCTACAGGGGTCGGCGCGGCATTACAAATGGTTCTCGTGCGGGAAGGGTCGGCGGGGCTCAAAGTGGTGCGGCAGGAGTCTCGAAAGCGGGCACTATCGCGGCGACGCAAACCGCGCGGCGAGGCTCCTTACGGTCGCCCGCGCATCCTGTCAGTGCGACTGGGACTGGTTGGTGTACGCCCACCAGCAGACGCCGAAGAAGATGATCATGAAGATCAGCGAGTATTCGGTCACGAACCTGAAAATCTGATGCAGAATATCCAACACTTTACACCTCCGGAATACCAGCCTTCGCCTTGGCGCCTCCGTTGTCCGATCATTGTATCCGTACCCCCCTATCAGCCGTCATGTCCATGCAGCACTCCTCAATTAACATACAATACAAAATGGGAAAGATGTCGCTGCGGAAAGAACCTGAAACGCCGCCCGCGACATGCATTACTAATATTAAGTCACAATCACAACAGGGGGCGGATCAGGGGGCCGTCGGGGCGATCCGATCGGCGAGACTCAGACGGTCGCGAATGGGCAGGCGGGTGAGAGCAAAATCGTAGCGGACCGGGTCATCGGGGCGGATTCGCCGAAAGCCATCCGTGATCTCGATCGCGGTCTGCAGATCGGCCGACTTGCGGGCGGTAAAGCCCAGGGCCAGACCGATCCGGTGCATGTGGGTGTCCAGAGGGACCAGCAGGGCGCGAGGCGAAACGGCTTTCCAGCCGCCGGGATCCACGTCGTCGCGGCGGATCATCCAGCGGAGAAAGAGATTGACGCGTTTGCAGGCGCTGCGCCCGGCTGGATCGGGAATCAGGACCTTGCCGTCCTCCTCGATATCCACCAGCAGTTCCTGCATGAACGGGTGCAGCACGCCCGAGACGCACGGCAGATCGCCCGCGATGCACGCCGCCAGGCAACCTTCGATCGAACCGTAGCGCAGGATCGCCTGCCGCACGCCGTAGAGGGTCAGCGCCAGTTCCCGGCCGGTGACGTAACGGTGAATAAAACCGTCGAACGTCCGCCGCAGCGAGGCAAGCGATGAGTCGACGAGAAACCCGTGCGGCGAAGGGCCCATGCGATCCAGAACGGTCCGCACGCTGGACAGGATCTGGGCGACTCGCCCGAAGGCCAGCGAAGACGCGACGAGGCCGACCACCTCGCGGTCGCACAGATCGCGGTATTCGTAGAGGAACTCGAGCGGATCGGGGTGCACGTAACGGCGGTGGTTGTAGGTGCCGTAGAACGTCTCCAGGGCGCCGGGCAGCAGGCAGCGAAGGCACCGCGTGGCCGGTCGTCCGGCGTCGATTCGCGGGCAGGTGCGGGAAGCGGGATGATTCGTCTTGGACTCGCGAACGCGATGTGCTCTAGTAGGCGTCCTGGCGTTCAAGGGGCTCTTCCGTCAGCTTTCCTTTGAATACAAGATGCACCCAGATCTGGTAACCGACGATCAGCGGCACCAGAAGCAGGGTCACGGCCAGCATGATCTTGAGGGTCAAGGGGCTCGATGCTGAATTTTCTATGGTTAAATTATAGGCGGGGTCCAGGCTGGAAGGGAAGATGTTCGGAAAGAGTCCGGCCACGCCGAAGAAGACGACCGCGGCGATGAACCCAGCCGAGGCGAACCATGCCCGCCACCACCGGCCTTTGAGGGCAGAGATCAGGACCATGACAAGGGCGACGACGGCGAGGGCGGGAATGGCGAAGAGGATCGGCTGGGCGACGAAGTTGCCGTAGAGCGGGGTCGCTCGGATCGAAGCCAGCAGGAACGCCACGACGCCCAGAACGACCAGCGGCCAGAGCGCCAGGGCGGCTTTCCGTGCCCGACTCAGGAGCGGACCGTCGGTCCGGGCGGCGATCCAGATCGAACCGTGAAGCGCGAAGATCAGCAAGAAGAGCACGCCACCCAGAAGCGCGTACGGCGTAAGCAGGTCGAGTAATCCCGCCTGCATGCGACCCTCCGCGTCGAAAGGAACGCCGCGGAAAATGTTGGCGAACGCGACACCGAAGAGGAACGCCGCGACGATACTGCTGAGGGAAAAGAGAGTGTCCCAGAGCCCTCGCCAGTGCCGCGAGTCGCTCTGCGGGCGGAATTCGAAGGCCAGGGCCCGGAAGATCAGGGCAAAGAGGATCATCAGCAGCGGCGCGTAGAGGGTGCTGAACATCACGGCGTAGGCGGCGGGAAAGGCGGCGAACGTGACGCCGCCGACCGCGATCAGCCAGACCTCGTTGCCGTCCCAGAACGGGCCGATCGACTGGTGGATGATTTCCCGCTGGCGGTCGGACCGGCCGACCAGGCCCATGACGGCGGCGGCCCCGAGGTCATAGCCGTCGAGCATGAAGTACATCGCCCACAGAAAACCCCAGATGATGAACCAGACGACGAGCAGCGTCACAACCGGCCTCCGTTAATGATGGCTCTCGGATTGGTCAGGAATGCCCCGGCGGACGAAACGGGTGATCACGAACGCCGCGATCAGGCCGGCCAGAGAATAGACGAGGACAAACGCGACCAGCGAGACCGCGACCTGCGAGGCGGCGATGGGCGAAACGGCGTCGCGGGTGCGGACCAGATTGTAGACGATCCACGGCTGGCGGCCGACCTCGGTGACGATCCAACCGACCTGCACGGCGATGAAGGGCAACGGCAGCGAATAGAGCACAACCTTCAGGTACCGCCGGGATTCGGCGATCCGCCGCCAGCGGAGTAAACCGAAAAAGGTCAGGATAGGAAAGTAAAAGCCCAACAAGACCATCAGCCGAAACGAGTAGAACGTCAACGCCACCGGCGGCCGATCCTCGGGCGGAAAGTCCTTGAGCCCTTTGACCACCGCGCTGGGATAGTAGTAGGCGAGGATCGACAGGGCGCCCGGAATGCGGACGAGATTGACGATGTTGCGTTCGTTCTCCACGTCGGGAATCTGGAACAGCACCATCGGCGCCCACGACTCGGTCTCCCACTGCGCCTCCATCGCTGCGAGTTTGGCCGGCTGTTTGGCCGCCACGATCTTGGCGTGAAAGTCGCCCTCCGCCGCGACGATCACGGCGTTGATGAACGTAAAGACCAAGGCGACCTTGAAGGCGTACGTGAACAGCTCGACGTGGTGGCGGCGGAGAATCTGGTAGGCGCTGACCGCCAGGACGAAGAACCCCGCCACCACGAACGCAGCGGCCACCGTGTGGATGACCTCGAGAATGGCGAACCACTGGAAGATCACGTGAAGGAAATCGACCAGTTCGGCCCGTCCGTTGCGGATGACGTAGCCGACCGGGTTCTGCATCCACGCGTTGGCGGTCAGAATCCAGAAGGCCGAGTTGACCGCGGCGATGGCCACCAGCCAGATCGCCGCCAGGTGCACCCGCGGCGAAACGCGGTCCCAGCCGAATATCCACACCGCGATGAACGTCGACTCGAGAAAGAAGGTCGCCAAGACCTCAATCGCCAGCAGCGAACCGAACACGTCACCCACGAACGCCGAATAACGCGACCAGTTCGTGCCGAACTGAAACTCCAGGGTCAGCCCGGTCACCACCCCGACCACGAACGTCGCGATAAAGATCTTGCCCCAGAACTTGATGAGGCGCTTGAGGTTCTGGTCGCCGGTGCGGACGTATCGCGTCTCCATGATGGCGATCAGGACGGCCAGCCCCATCGAAAGGGGCACGAAGATGAAATGGAACATGGTGGCGGCTGCGAATTGCAGCCGGGAGAGCATGACAACGTCCATCGGATCCCCTTATTATCTCAGCGAACCACCTGATGCCGATCAATGTACCACAGCGACGTTGAATTCGCGAGCCTTGAGAAATATCATAGAGGCGCAAGCCGATGAGCTTAAAGGGGATTTGCGATGGTTGACAAACGTCAAGAGGGTGTCACGGAGCAAGAGAAGGCGGCCGTCGTGGGGACCGACGAGGTCGATGAGGGGGAAACTCACGGGCACGGCAAGGGCTGGTGGCGGCTGACGATCGAAATCGCCGCGGCCACACTGGGTCTGGTGCTGGTGCTGACCTATCTGGCTGGGGCGTGGCGGGACAAGATCGAGCCGGGAAGCGTCGCCCCGACGGTACACGCGGTGGAGGGAAAAGTCCCGCTGGCGGTGCGGCGGCAGCAGATCCCACGCTATGAGTGGGCCGTCGGCACTATTCAGTCGGTCAATGAAACGGCCCTGGGGTCGAAAATCCTGGCCAAAGTGGTCGAAGTTAACGTCCGGGCGGGCCAGGCGGTCGAGGAGGGGGACGTTGTGGTTCGGCTTGACGACCGAGACCTCCAGGCCCAAGCGGCCCAAGCCCAGGCGGAAGTGGACGCCGCCGAGGCGAGGTTGAACCAGGCCCAGGTCGACTACGACCGGATCATGGGGCTGGCCGAGCAGGATGTGGCCACCCAGCACGAGATCAATACCGTTCAGAACGAACTCCGGGCGGCCAAAGCCGGGCTCGAACGGGCCAGACAGGCACTGGAGCACGCCCAGACGCTGCTCAGCTACGCGACGATCCAGGCCCCGTTCGCGGGCGTGGTGGTCGACAAGCAGGTGGAAGTCGGCGACATGGTCGGGCCGGGCCAGCTCGTGGTCCGCCTGTACGACCCGACGCGGATGCAACTGGTGGCGACGGTGCGGGAGTCGCTGGCCCGGCATCTGGCGGTCGGCAATCAGCTTGGGGGCTATATCCCAGCCCTGGAGAGGATGTGCACCGGCCGCGTGGCCGAAATCGTGCCGCAGGCCCAGGTCCAGAGCCGCTCGTTCGATGTCAAGCTCGTAGGCCCTTGTCAGCCGGGCATTTACAGCGGCATGTTTGGGCGGCTGTTGATCCCGCTGGGGTCTGAGGAGGTGCTGCTGATCCCGGCTTCGGCGGTCATCGAGGTCGGACAGCTCGACCTGGTCGAGGTGATGGCCGACGGCGAGGCCCAGCGGCGAAGCGTCCAGTTGGGCCGAACGTTCGGCCAGTGGGTTGAAGTCCTCAGCGGCTTGGAGGCGGGCCAGGACGTCCTGGTGCCCGAAGACAGGGTTCCAACCGTTCAACCGGGCATCGAAGAGGCGTTGGAAGACGCCCTTCCCGCGACTCAGCCGGCGACCGCGCCGGCGACTGGGGCGGTGTAATACGTATTACGGCGGTCCGCGGCGACGCGGCATGACAAGTCAGGACAAGCTCTGATGGCGATTAAGCAGCACGGCGTGACGTTGGCGATCGTCGAGAAGTTTCTCGGGTCGAACCTGTCGCTGATCCTGATTCTGGTTTCGCTGGTGGTCGGGGCGGCGGCGTTGTGGTTGACCCCGCGCGAGGAAGAGCCGCAAATCGTGGTGCCGCTGGCGGATGTGCTCGTGCAGTTTCCGGGCCACTCGGCTGAGGAGGTCGAGCGCCTGGTCGCGGTCCCGCTGGAAAAACTCCTTTTTCAGATTGACGGGGTCGAGCACGTCTACTCGATGTCGCACCACGGGATGGCGGTGGTGACGGTGCGGTTCTTCGTGGGCCAGGACCGCGAAGACAGCCTGGTCAAATTGTACAACAAGGTCATGCAGAACACGGATGCGATTCCGCCGGGCGTTGCGGGCTGGGTGGTCAAGCCCATTGAGATCGACGACGTGCCGATCGTGACGCTGACGCTCAGTTCGGCCACGGAGACGGATTACCAGATGCGCCGCGTAGCTGAGGAGCTTTCGAGCCGTTTGGCGGCGAATCGCGACATCTCGCGGATTGAGGTGATCGGGGGCCGACCGCGGCAGGTGAACGTGTACCTTCAGCCGGAGCGGATGGCGGGCTATTCGGTCGACCCGCTGGCGGTCGAGCGGGCACTGCGGGCGGCGAACGTCGAGGTACGGGCAGGGGATTTCGACAAGGCGAACGAGAACGTGCTGGTCGACGCGGGACGAGCCCTGATGGACCCGGCGGAGTTGCCGGGACTGGTGGTGGGCGTTCATGCAGGCCGGCCGGTGTTCCTCAAGGACGTGGCGACGGTGGAGGACGGGCCGGCGGAAGTTTCGCAGTACGTGCGGTTCGCATGGGGTCCGGCGTGGGAAAAGTCGGAGGCCCTGATCGCGGGTCCGGCGACGGAGGCACAGGTCGATCCGACCATTCCGAGGCCGGCGGTGACGGTGGCGGTCTCGAAGAAGAAGGGCACCAATGCGGTGTGGGTGGCTGAGGCGGTGATCGAGGAGGCTCATGCCCTCGCAGCCCAAATCCTGCCTGACGACGCGGCAATGGCGGTCACGCGGAACTTCGGCGAGACGGCGAACGAGAAGGTCAACGAGCTGGTCGAAGCGCTGGCGGTGGCGGTGATTATCGTGATCGTGCTGCTGGCGATCGCGTTGGGGTTCCGCGAGGCGATGATCGTGTCGGTGGCGGTGCCGATCGTTTTCGGACTGACGCTGGCGATCAACTATCTGGCCGGGTACACGATCAACCGGGTGACGCTGTTCGCGTTGATTTTGTCGCTGGGATTGCTGGTGGACGACCCGATCGTGGACGTGGAGAATATTCACCGGCATTTCCAGCTTCGGCGGCGTTCGTCGCGTCGGATCGTGCTGGAGGCGGTCAACGAGGTTCGGCCGCCGCTGATCACGGCGACGCTGGCGGTGATCATTTCGTTTCTGCCGATGATGTTCATCACGGGGATGATGGGCCCGTACATGCGGCCGATGGCGTTGAACGTGCCGATCACCATGCTGATGTCGATGCTGGTCTCGTTCACGGTGACGCCGTGGCTGGCCTACGTGGTGCTGCGCAAGTCGTATCCGCAGGAGGAGAGCAGCGGTTCGCCGATGCACCTGGCGCCGCTTGAGGACCCGGTGGTCAAGTCGGCTGAGGCGGTCCGCGAGACCGCGCTGTACCGGATTTTCCGGCCGATCATGGCCCCGCTGCTGGGTTCGCGGCGCAACGCGTGGCTGTTCCTCGGGGCGATGGCGGTGCTGATGCTGCTGTCGGTGTGGTTGGGCGCGGTGCGGGCGGTGCCGCTGAAGATGCTGCCGTTCGACAACAAGAACGAACTGGCCCTGGTCCTCGATTTCGATGAGGGCACAACGCTGGAGCAGACAGACGCCGCCGTGCGGCAGTTCGAGCGATTCCTGCGAACGGCGCCGGAGGTCACGGACTTCCAGTCATACGTTGGGACGGCCAGTCCGATGGACTTTAACGCGATGGTGCGGCACTACTACCTGCGTCAAGGGTCCAACGTGGCGGACATCCGGATCAACCTGGTGGGCAAGAGGCAGCGGGAAATGAAGTCGCACGCGCTCGCGTTGCGGCTGCGGCCGGAACTGGAGAAGTTGGCGGCGGAAACGGGGGCGTCGCTGAGCATTGTCGAGACCCCGCCGGGCCCGCCGGTGATCCAGACGTTGGTGGCGGAAGTGACGGGAACGCCGGCCAGCAGCTATGGTGAGCTGATGGCGACGGCGAAGACGGTGGCGGCGAGGATGGCCCGTGAGCCGGGCGTGCGCGACATCGACGATACGATCGAGGCGAGACAGAGCAAGTTCGTGTTTGTCACGGACAAGGAGAAGGCCCTCTTGAACGGCGTGACCACC
>JAAYCJ010000240.1 GCA_012729815.1 Phycisphaerae bacterium
AGGTCACGAAAGGAACCGCCATGGACATCTCAAAGCGATTTCCCAGCCAAATCCGGGAACTCCACAGCAACCTCCTGCCGTTCGACGGCACGACCTACGCCAATGACTTCTACCACGACGTCTTTCCCCGCATGGTCACGCCTCTGGGCACACAAAGCGTCTTTCCCGACTGGCTCTCCGGCGAGTTCTTTCTGGCCTGCGGCGTCCGTCCCTTCTTCTTCCACGACATCTACAACGCCGGTGACTGCTCCAACTTCGTCGCCATGATCGCCTCGCTGTATTCGCCCGCCCTGGCGGTTGAGGCCCAGAAAATCTTCCCCGACCTGATCGACCACTTCGGCTTCATGCCCGGCGTGATGAACCGCGGACCCAAGGACGACCGTGCCTTCACCCTTGACTATTCGCAGACCGCCTGGGGACCGTTCGGCTACTGGGACCAGTTCGCCTGGACGCGCGACCGGCGGTTCCTCGCCTCGCACGCCGACGCCTGCGCCGCCTGGGCCAAGTGGTGGCTGGCCAATCGCGACCGCAACGGCGACGGCTGGATTGAACCCGGCGTCAACGACTGCAAACCGTCAACGCCGCAGTTCCGAGCCGAGATGAGCCGACGCCACCCGGAACCGGGCCGCCTCTGCCCGGAATACTGGGACTACACCGGCGTCCACAATGACCAGGCATCGGCGATGAACCTGATGGTCTTCGAGATCCCCTGGGACGACAGCCCAGCCCACATTCGCGGCCGAAGCCGACACCTCCGTTTCGACCCGGCCACCAAATCCGCCACCATCCACTACATCGAGTCGCAGCTCTACGTCAGCCTGCTCTGCGGCTTTGCCGCGGCGGCGATGCGGCTTCGCGGCAACCAGCGCGAGGTGGAGTTCTTCCGCCACCACGCCAACCGCCTGAACGGACTGGTGCGCGACCACTGCTGGGACGAGACGACCGGATTCTACCACGACCGCGACGTCGCCACCGGCCGCCTCGATACGCAGGTCAAGCACCTCGGAGCGTTCGTGGCCATGTTCATGGGCCTGCCCACATGCGAACAGGCGCGCCGCATGGTCGAACACCTGACCAACCCCGCTGAGTTCTGGACGCCGTATCCCGCTCCAACGATCTCGCATGACTCAGCCGACTACCACCCAACCCACTACTGGTCCGGCCGAGCCTGGCCGCCGACCAACTTCTTCGTACTCAAGGCCCTGCTGAACTACGGTTATTTCGACGAAGCCGACGAGCTGCTCCGCCGCTGGACGCGCCTGATGAAAACCTGCATCGACCGCACGCCCGACACCGACAACACCGACGCCACATTCGAAGGCACGTTCGACGCCCGTCGCTCCACCGCCGGCGGGGCCAAGTGGATTTCGCCCGAGAACTGGAATCCCGAAACCGGCGAGGTGATCGGTTCCGGCGGAGTCAGTTGGGGCGCCCTGTGGGTCCCAGCCGTTGTCTACCGCCACTTCTGGCCCATTGGAGAAAACCACGTCCTCCTCCGGCCCGGCGGCGAGTTCCGCCTCCGCTGGTCCGACCGCTGGGACATCCACATCAAGAACAACCAAGCCGAAGTCAACGGCCGATCGTACGCGCTCGACCCGCAAACCACCTCGCTCCTCGACGAATCCACCGGCCATATCCGCCCCCTCCAACCCGGCCAGGCCGACCCAGTCCAACTGGAATTCTCGCCAACGTGAGACATCGACGCCGGTCTTAACTAAATATTCAAGACCTGACCCCATGGAGTCAGGTCTTGAATATTTAGTTAAGACCGACCCGTCGAGCAGTTCGCTTCGCTGTTCCCTTTTGCCGGTTCCCGCCGTAACATGGGGCGATTTCAGGTTTTGAATCGGTTGGTTGCACGGAGCTTTCATGCCATTCGACAGACGAACGCTCGGCCTTCTGGCGGTGTTTTCGGTGCTCACCGCGTTCGCCATCTCGGCCAATGCGGTCCCGCCGCTGGTGACCACCATCGCTGAGGAATTCGGCCAGAACTACGAGGACTTCGGGCACATCTTCTCGCTGCAGTACTTCTTTTTCGCGGTCGCCGCATGGACCGGCGGCTGGGCCGCCGCCCGGCTGGGCCTGACCAACCGCGGCCTGGTCATGACCGGCCTGTTCGTGATGGGCCTTCTCCTGCTGGCTGGATCGCAACTGCAAAGCCTGGCGTGGTTCGCGATCTGGGCCTTGCCTCTGGGCTACGCGGGCGGCCTGACCGAGACCTTCGGCTCGGTCATGATCGCCAACCTCGGCGGCGTCGGCTCCAGCAAGATGATGAACCTCGCCCAGGTCTTCTACTGCCTCGGCGCGGTCATCGCCCCGCAGCTCGCCGCTGTCTTTCTCGACCTGGACCTCTCCTGGCGGCTGGCCCTGGCCAGCCTCAGCCTGATGATCCTCCTGATCGCCGCCCTCTTCACCCACCTGACCCGCGACCTGATCCGCCGTCCCGCCGGCGAGCCCGCCGCGTCCGCCGATGAACCGTCCGAACCGCCGGTCCGCCTCCTGACCGACCGCACCTTTCACCTGCTGGCGATTGCCCTCTTCCTCTACGTCTCGATCGAGTGCGTCTTTGTCTGCTGGATCGCCAGCTACTTTGAAAAATTCCTCGACGTGCCCAAGGAGGCCGCCGCCTCTCGCCTTCGCGATTTCTGGATCGGCATGATCGCCGGACGCCTCCTGACCCTCGCGCTGCCGCGCCGCTGGACCCTCTGGCCCGCGGCGATCGTCGCCAGCGCCGGCCTGGCCGCCGGCTGCGCCCTGCTGAGCTTCCGCTGGCCGCCGCTGATCGCCACGCTGCTGGTCGTCGTCACGTCACTGGCCGCCGGGCCGTTCTGGCCGGCCCTGGTCGTCCTGAGCCAGCAGGTCCGCCGATCCTCGCGATTCACCTCCGCCGTCATCGGAGCCGGAGCCCTCGGCGCCGCCGCCGGACCATTCGCCTCGGGCCTGGTCATCAAGCACTTCGGCCAATCCGCCCTCTTCCCCGCCACCACCGCCGCCGGCCTCGTCTTCCTGATCGCCGTCCTCCTGGCCCATCGCCAAGCCGTCCGCCCATGAAAAAACCCAGGCCCTTTCCGACCCGGGTTTTTCGCAACGGATCTATCAGTAACCCGCCGCCTCCGCGGGCGACAGGGAACTGCTGCAGGAGACCTTGCGGCCCCTACTTCTTCTCCTCGTACTCGGCGTCGATCACGTCATCGCCGCCCTTGGAACCGCCTTCCGGCCCAGCCTGCGGCCCTTCGCCCGCCGCGGCACCCGCCTGGGCCTGGCCACCGGCGACGTTCTCGTAGATCTTCTTGCCGATCTCCTGCGAGGCCTGCATGACGTTCTCCATCGCCCGCTTGATCGCGTCCGCGTCGTCGCCCTTCATCACCTCGCGCAGGTTGTTCAACGCCGCCTCCACGTTCGAACGCTCCTGCGGCCCGACCTTCTCGCCGTGCTCCTTGAGCGTCTTTTCGGTCGTGTAGACCACCTGATCCGCCTGGTTGCGAAGATCGACCAGTTCGCGGCGCTTCTTGTCGTCCGCTTCGTACTTCTTGGCGTCCTCGGTCATTCTGCGGACCTCGTCTTCGGTCAGGCCCGAGGTGCCCTTGATCTCGATCTTCTGCTCCTTGCCGGTGGCCATGTCCTTGGCTGAAACGTTCAGAATGCCGTTGGCGTCGATGTCGAACGTCACCTCAATCTGCGGCATCCCCCGAGGGGCCGGCGGAATGCCCTGCAGGTTGAACCGGCCCAGCGTCCGGTTATCGTTGGCGAACTGCCGCTCGCCCTGCAGCACGTGGATCGTCACCTCGGTCTGATTGTCCGCAGCCGTCGAAAACGTCTCCTTCTTGCTCGTCGGAATCGTCGTGTTCCGCGGGATCAGCACCGTCATCACCCCGCCCAGCGTCTCGACGCCCAGCGACAGCGGCGTGACGTCCAGCAGCACGATCTCTTCCTTCTCGCCGGTCAAGATCGCCCCCTGGATCGCCGCCCCGACCGACACCACCTCGTCCGGATTGATGCTCTTGTTCGGCTCCTTGCCGAAGACCTCCTTGACGATCGCCTGCACCTTCGGAACCCGCGTCGAACCGCCCACCAGCACCACCTCGTCGACCTCGTTGGGCTTGAGCTTGGCATCCTGAAGGGCCTTGATGCACGGCGTCTTGAGCCGTTCGAAAACCCCCTCGGCAAGCTGCTCGAACTTCGACCGCGTCACCGTGATGTTCAGGTGCTTCGGACCGTTCTGGTCGGCCGTGATGAACGGCAGGTTCACCGTCGTCTCCAGCACCTGCGACAGCTCGATCTTGGCCTTCTCAGCCGCCTCCTTGAGCCGCTGCAACGCCATCGGATCCTTGCGAAGGTCAATGCCCTCGCGGTTCTTGAACTCCGTGGCCAGAAAGTCGATCAGCACCTGGTCCAGATTGTCGCCGCCCAGGTGCGTGTCGCCGTTGGTCGAGAGCACCTCGAACACGTTGTCGCCGATATCGAGAATCGAGATGTCGAACGTGCCGCCGCCGAAGTCGAACACCGCGATCTTCTCGTTCTTCATCTTCTCCAAGCCGTATGCCAAAGCCGCCGCCGTCGGCTCGTTGATGATCCGCTCGACCTTCAACCCCGCGATCTGGCCGGCCTCCTTGGTCGCCTGACGCTGCGAGTCATTGAAGTACGCCGGCACCGTGATCACCGCCCGCTCGACTTCTTCGCCCAGATAGTCCTCTGCTGTGCGCTTCAGATCCTGGAGGATCATCGCCGAGATCTCCGGCGGCGTGTACTGCTTGCCCCGGACCTGGACCTTGACCAACTCCTCCGGCGCTCCGACCACCTCGTACGGCACCATCTTCTGTTCTTCCGCCACCTCAGCGTGACGGCGCCCCATGAACCGTTTGATCGAGTACACCGTGTTCGTCGGGTTGGTCACCTGCTGACGCTTGGCCAACTCGCCGACCAACCGTTCGCCCTTCTCCGTAAACGCCACTACCGACGGGGTCAGCTTCGAACCCTGGGCGTTGACCAGCACCTTCGGCTCGCCGCCCTCGACCACCGACACCACCGAAAGCGTCGTTCCCAAGTCTATGCCAATAATCTTGTTCGATTTCGCCATGATCGTCCCTCATTGATTACAACTAAGTACAGCTTATCCCTGTTGTCCTACGGTACTCTCTTATGCAAACTCCGTACCAAAACCACCACCCACAGTCCAGATATAAACCAATAAATAGCAAACCCTTACGATCATCCCTGGCCGCATTCCGCCTGTTCTGACAAAATGACACCCTGCTCTCACCTCCCCGTCAAAACTGGCAAGCCCACTGACCACACTTGAAACTCGTCAATTTCCTTTATTCCGCCGCCGGTCGCCCGTAGTCTCATGCGGTACGATCGGATACAATGGGCAAGGGGTGCAAGACAGCCGGGAGGTGCCAGGTCATGCCGACTTACGTGGATATGCTCAAAACCGTCGGACGAACGCCGCTGGTGCGGATCAATCGCATCATCCGCTCCTCCTGCACCGTCCTGGCCAAGCTGGAGTACTTCAACCCGCTCAGCAGCGTCAAAGACCGCATCGCCGTCTCCATGATCGAAGCCGCTGAGCGCGACGGCCGGATCACACCCGACACCGTCATCCTCGAACCCACCAGCGGCAACACCGGCATCGGCTTGGCCTTCGTCTGCGCCGCCAAGGGCTACCGCCTGATGCTCACCATGCCCGAAAGCATGAGCGTCGAACGCCGCAAGCTCCTGGCCGCCCTCGGAGCCGAACTCGTCCTGACCCCAGCCGACAAGGGCATGACCGGCGCCATCAACCGGGCGAAGGAAATGCTCGAGTCCGACCGCCGCATCTACGTCCCACAGCAATTCGAAAATCCCGCCAACCCGCAGATCCACCGCCAGACCACCGCCGAGGAAATCTGGTCCGACACCAACGGCCAAATCGATGTCCTCGTCGCCGGAGTTGGCACCGGCGGCACCATCACCGGCGTCGCTGAGGTCATCAAGGGCCGCAAACCCGACTTCCGCGCCGTCGCCGTCGAACCGGCCAAATCGCCCGTCATCACCCAGGCCCTTGCCGGCCAGCCCCTCCAGCCCGGTCCGCACGGTATCCAGGGCATCGGCGCCGGCTTCATCCCCGGCGTCCTGAACCTCAAGATCATCGACGAGGTCGTCACCGTCTACGAGGACCAGGCCTACGACTTCGCCCGCAAAGCCGCCACCCAGGAAGGCATCCTCTGCGGCATCAGTTCCGGCGCCGCCCTCTATGCCGCCGCCCGGATCGCCGAACGAAAAGAATCCGCCGGCAAAACCATCGTCGTAGTCATCCCGTCTTCCGGTGAACGATACCTGAGCACCCCGCTTTACGGAGCCCCGTCATGAACCATCAAGTTCGTGCGCGACCGCGCGCCTCCTCTCCGCGACGGTCAGCCGTCGGCTTCACCCTCATCGAGCTTCTGGTCGTCGTCGCCATCATTGCCGTCCTGATCGCCATCCTCCTGCCCACCCTCGCCGCCGCCCGCGAAAGCGCCAACCGCGCCGTCTGTGGAAACAACCTCCGCCAGATGGGCGTCGCGCTGAGCGCCTACGAGGGCGAGAACCTTCGCCTGCCGCCGCATGACGCAGTCAACCCCAATGAAGTCTACCGCAATACACCCGGCTACCACATGTTCGACCTTCGACCGCTCTTCCTCCGGGCCGCCAACGGCCAGACCAGCGTCTACTTCTGCCCCTCCAGCCCCTATAAATCCGGACCCGACGGTTGGGCCGTCGGCGAAAGCGGCCTCGGCGGATACTACTGGGGCATCGGCTACAACATGTTCTTCTGCCTCGAGCACAACGGCTCCGGCGCCTACGACTGGGACTACCGCTACTCCGGCATGGAGGGCCCGCCCCTGCGATTCGGCGACGGCAGCGGCGTCCTCGCCGCCGACAACTGCGCCTCGTGGATCGGCCTCGGCGGGCCGCTCGAACCCTACTCCTACTCCCACGGGCCAGGAAAGTTCGAGGGCCTCAACGTCCTCTATGACGACGGCCGCGTCGTCTTCAAAAAACAACTCACCCACTACGTCCAGATGGGCAACCAGTACGATCAGTTCTGACCCGCTCCGTTCGCCAACTCAAAGGCGGACACAGAACAAGCCGTGGCGGCATCGCCCTCACAGACTTAGCTGCAGCCGCAACGTCTTCTCTAACGAACCCGCCAGCCACCGCGCAACCGGCGTCCTTTCGCCCAATCGCTCCACCACCTCCTGATCGACCGCGCACCGGTCCAGTTGCCCCTCACAGAATGCCCCCAGACAGTCTGCGATGACCGTCAACCGCGCCCTCGCCGGGTTCCGCTGTAGATTCCGTGCATGCAAAGCCAGCGGGCGGGCCGGATGAAGATCCCCTCCAATCGCACCCAAAACCGTTCGAACCGTTTCCACAAAGTCCCAGTTGCACCCGGTCAACAGATCCATCGCCTCCGCCAGCGAGACCTCCGCCGCCGGGCCGTCCACCTGATCGCAAATCACCTTCGCTTTCGTCCATCCGCAGAACTCCGCATTTTGCCCCTGCCACGCCCGATCCACCACCTGCTCCGCCACCGAGACCCACCGCTGCCCAGGGTCCGCGTACCGCTCGACCTTCTCGATCACCCGCCTCACCTGCCAGACCTTCAACGCCGTCCGCTCGCCCAGCAACTCGATCAGGTCTCGCACGCCGTACCGGCCGAAAAGCGGCGTATCCTCATTCACTTCCACTCCCGCGCACCACGATCTCAACATCGCCAGCAGGCTTCGATACTGCTCCTCCCGCTCGTCCACCGCCGCTGGATCGCGCCGTCCCTGTCCCTTCGTCGTCCCGCGACGGCCGATCGCGTCGATAATGATCTCCGCGTGCCGTTCGGCCTTATGATGGCACGACTCCAAAGTCGCGATCAATCCCCGCACGTGTCGCGCCCACTCCTCAAGTGGCGTCAGCGAATCCTCCAGCCGGTCCAGCTCCGCGATCTCCGCATCCACCGCCGCTGCGCAGTTCGCCCACCACCGCCGAATCGCTCGGTCCACCCAACCGTACCCTTCCAAAAAGACCCTATCCGCCGCCATCGCCGGATCTCCATGCAATCCGCACCGATCACGGCATCCACCAGTTCAGGTCGATCTCACTGAAGATGTCGTCGTGGGCGTCCATGTCCGCCAGTTCCGCTTTCTGCAACTCCGTCACCTGCCCGCCGCGTCCCAAGTCCTCGGCGATCTGAACCGCCCGGCCAAACGCCGTCGCGTGCCCGGCAAACCGCTGAATCCCATAGTCCACCGCCTGCTGACGCTGCACCACAAACGGCCAGTCGCTCGCCTGCAGCAGCAGCAACTGCCTCGCCGCCCGTTCGAGCACCTCGCGTATCGGCCCCTCGGTCCGCCACGGCAGCGCGTGCAGCACCCGCAGAAACTCACCCTCCGCACGGTACTCGATCTCCCACATCCATCGTATCCGGTCGTTGATCCACGTCCGATGGTCGCCGCCCTCGCCCCACGAACCTTCCGGCAATCGCACTACCTTCTCCGGCGGATGGTGATACAACGCCTCCTCAGCCGTCATCAACTTCACGTCGCGATCCCGGCTGAAGTTCAGAATAACGTCCCGCAAAAACCGCGGCCCCTCGAACCACCAGTGCCCGAACAGCTCCGCGTCGAACGGCGCCACGCACACCCCCTGCCGTCCCGTCTGATGCCGATACGTGCCCAACACCTCGCGAACCACGTTGCAGAAGTGCTCCGCGTGCTCGAAAACCTTGCCGCCCACGTCGTCGGGATAGTACGGCTGCTTGTCCGACAGCGGCGACTTGCGACTCGTGACCTTGTGGTACCGCAGCCCGCGTTCGCCGTACTTGCGGTGAAACTCCAGATACTCGCCGGCCCCCGGATACCCCAGGTCGCCCGACCAGACCTGCTCGCTGACCCGCGGATGCCGCGCAAACGCGAACGTCGACGGCGGTCCCGGCTGCGACACCACACCCACCCCTTCCAGCACGCCCGGCCGCCCCGGATCGCGGGCATACCGATCCCGCCCAGCCGCGACGAAGCCGCCGCCTTCGCGCACGCCCATCACGTGCGAATCGAGAATCATGTGCGACTCGACGAAAAAGTGCGTAATATCCACCGCCGCCAGGTACTGCTCGATCCCCGGACGATAACGCGCGTTGTCGTACAGCACCGCCGGCAGCCAGTGCTCCCACGTCGGCCGGTACGCGCACTCCGGCAGCCACATCCCGCGCGACGCCAGCCCCAGATGACGCCGGCTCGTCGCCACCCCGCACGCCATCTGCGCCCGCAGCATCTCGTCATTCAGCAGCAGCGGCATGTACGCGTGCGTCGCGTTGCTCGTGAGCAACTGGATGTGCCCCTCGCGGCAGCGCTGCGCGAACTCTCCGGGAAGGCTCCGACCGATCCGCTCAAAGTGCTCCAGCTTCGCCCCGTACCACTGCTCCCACCGCTCGGCCAGGTACGCGAAATGAAGCTGATTGGTCTTCTCGAACTCGCGGCGGTCGTCCCGCGCCCGCTCCATCCGTCCAGCCAGGTACGCCGCAAACCCGCTCTTGAACCGCTCGTGGCCCAACTGCTCCAGCAACACCGGCGTCAGCCCAATCGTCAGCGCCGGCCGAGCCCGATTCAACGCCACCTCGCCGATCATGTCCAGAATCGGCAGGTACGTCTCCGCCGCCGCCTCATACAGCCACGCCTCGCCGTGCGGCCACGAACCATGATGCAGCACATGCGGCAGATGCCCATGCAGAACGAAACACAGACTCCCCAACGTCTCAGCCATCGGTTCACCGCCCTACCAGGATCAATCGTGTTGGTCAGACCCCGCCATCTTCCCCAGCCCGTCCAGACACCGCTGCGACCACGTCTCAAGGCTCTCCCGCTCCGCCTCCAACTCCTGAGCCGTCAAAAAACCCATCTGCGTAATCATCTGCTCGCGTTTCTCCACCTTCGACGACTCCAGCGTCCAAAGATGCACGACGCCCAGATGCACCCGCCCCACCTCGTTCGAGTCGTCGTTCAGCAGCGCCACCACCCGGTCCGTGTGCGCCGTCTCGACACTCACCTCCTCAGCCACCTCGCGCTGCACCGCCTCTTCATAGGCCACCCGCGCGTTGTCAAACAACGGCGCTTCGTAATCCTCCGGATTGATATGCCCGCCGATCCCGATCGACCGGTTGCCCACCAGCCGCGTCTCGCCCGCCCGCTTACCCCGCACATAGCTCAGGTACCGGCCCTCGTGACGCATGATGACGTACGGAATGATCTGCTTGTACCCCGGATCGTGCTCCGCCGCCGAGCGGGCCATAAACCGCGAAACGCCCGGCGCGAAAATCTCCCGCAAATACCGATCCACCTCAAAGCAAAGCCCTTCAAACGCTCCTACCCGATCCAGCACCGACCGCTCGACCACCAGCACCTGTTCTTCCTGCGACACCATGTCCTCCTTGCACATACAGCGGCCGCGGCCGCACCCGTCCAGAAAGTCCATACTCTACCAGCCCAACCGCCCGCTTTCAACGGCGACCGCCTCCACCGACGCCGAAATCTCCCCGCCCGACTCTCTCATTCGCATGCCCGGCTTGACACCGGGTTCCCTTACGGCTATTATGATGCAAGTACCGAAGCCACAGGGGGTTTTCGTCGACAGTTCGTTTGAGGGGGTAAAGCCATGCCGGACATCATCTCCCAACTGCACCAACGCAGTGACTTCAGCCGTTTCCTCAAGCTCCTTCGCCAGGTCGACCTGGTCACCATCCTCCAGAACTACGGCCCGTGGACCATCTTCGCCCCGTCCGATGCCGCCTTCGACCGACTCCCGCCCGGCAGCGTCGACGGCTGGCGCCATGACGTCGCCCGCCTCAACGATATCCTGATGTACCACATCGTCGAAGGCGAACTGCTCTGGGAAGACCTGACGGAGATGTCCGAGGTTATCACCATCGAGGGCGACACCGTCGCCATCGACACCCACGACGGCCTGGCCATCAGCGGGGCCAAAGTCACCGAGGCCGACATCGAAGCCGACAACGGCGTGATCCACGTGATCGACCACGTCATCATGCCCGCCCACGTCGCCGACTGAAGACCGCCGCTCCGATCCCGTCCCGATCAGGGCAGAAACTCGGCCATGACCTCGTTCGAAAGCACCAAACCCTTGCGCGACAATCGGATGTGATTCGAATCCGTCTCGATCAGCCCCGCCTCCCGCAGCCGATCGAGACGCTCGGCAAAGATCGCGAATGGATCGAACCCCGTCCGCCCCATGAACTCCCGCCGATCGATCCCGCGCCGCATCCGCAAATTCAACATGGCCGTCTCGCCCGCCAGCAGCAACCCCGCCGGCCGCTCCGCCGACTCCACCGGCCGATGCCCGCGGGACAGTAACATCGTGTCGTACTTCTCCAGATCCGCCACGTTGGTGTACCGCACGCCGCCCAAATACCCCGCCGCCGACGGACCCAGACCGATGTAGCTGAGGTTGTGCCAATAGCGCAAATTGTGCCAGCTCTCATATCCGGGCCGGGCGTAGTTGCTGATCTCGTAGTGACGGTAGCCGCCGGCCGAAAGCACCTGCTCAGCCAGATAGTACATCTCGATCAGCAACCCCTCTTCCGGCATCCGATCCCGCCACAGCCACGCCGGAGTCCCCGCCTCCAGCGTCAGCTCGTAGCACGCCACATGCTCCGGGCCCAGTTCCACCGCCCGCTCCAGCTCCCATCGCCACGCCGCCAGGCTCTGGTCCGGCGTGCCGTAGATCAGATCGATGCTCAGGTCCTCGATCCCCGCCGACCGAATCTCACGCACCGACCGCCGCGAGTCCTCCGCCCGGTGCCGCCGGCCCAACGCCGCCAGACGCTCGTCATCGAAGCTCTGGACGCCCAACGACATCCGATTGACCTCGGCCCGCCGCAGCACCGCCAGCTTGCCCGCCGTGGTCGTCTCCGGGCTGGTCTCGACCGTATACTCGACGTCATCGGTCGGCAGACAGAACTTCCGCAGCGTCAACGCCAGTTGCTCCAGTTGGCTCTCCTCCAGCCGCGTCGGAGTCCCGCCCCCGATGTAGATCGACTCCAAACGCGGCCGCACCGGGTCGAAATACTCGTGGAAGACCAGGTTCGCTTCCTTCTCCAGGGCATGGAGATAGCGCACCAACTGCTCTTCGGTAGGCGCAACGCTGTAGAAGCTGCAGTAGTTGCACTTGCCCGTGCAAAACGGCACGTGGACGTACAGCCCCGTAGTCTCCATGAAGAATTATACGCCCGAACGCAAGGCCGGAACCGACGCCTTCAATGCCGTCAGACCCAGACGGCGGCTGAATTCCCGTTGCGGCTCGGCCGGTAGCCCTTGGCCGCCTCATACAGGGCCTCGACGTTCGCCGGCGGAGTCCCATGCATAATCGAATTCGAACTCGCCGCGACCACCCTCGGGCCGGCCGCCTCAATGCACTCCCGGGTCCGCCTGGCGACCTGATCGGGCGTTCCTCGCCGCAGCAGGTCGCAGCTGACGTTGCCGATCAGCACCAGCTCGGGAAATCTCGCCCGCAGCCTGTCGAAACGCATGCCCGCGTCGTAATCGACCTCGTAGTACGCGTGCGGCTGGCCGTCGCCGAACAGGTCATCCGCCACCGGCCACAGATCGCCGTCCGACCGCATGACGTAGTAAACGCCCAGATCCCGGCAGAACTCGAAAACCCGCTTCCATCGCGGCAGCATGACCTGCCGGAAGAACTCGGGCGAATAAACCGGGCCGTCGTTGAACGCGAAATCTCCGCCGCCGTTGATCAATTTGATCCCGTGCTCGTACTGCGCCAGGATCGAAGCCAGAACCCGATCGATTTGCAGGTCGATGTACTCGCCGACCAGTTTCGGATCGACCACCGTCGCCTCCAGCCACCCCGGTTCCATCGGCACCGCCATCCCTCCCGACCCGGCCACGACGAACTCGTTTCCGTACTCCCGCTGCGCGCGGGCCCGCAGCTCGTCCATCTGACCGGAATCGCCCCGATCCAACTGGCGGAATTGAGTCCGTATGGTCTGCACCACCTCTTCGACAGCCATCGGACCACGCGCCGACTGCGATAGCCCATACGTCCGCGACTCCGGATCGTAGTTGTAGATCCGCCAATCCGACCCCTCCGGATCGCCGTAGAGGATGCGGTACTCATCGACCCGCCGGGTCGGCCGCACCGTATGCCGCCACGGCAGGTGGAGCACGTCGAAGTCGAAATGCCTCGCCAGGGCGACCGTGTCCGCCAGCAGGCGGTCCAGGAACTCGTGGTGGGCCTGATCGCCCGCCAGATACGCGCACGCCTCCGCATAGTGGACGTCGGTCGAGCCGGTCCACACCGGCCGGCCGAGAATCTCGCTGGCCACGCTCGAGGCGAACGCCTGCTCGCAGATTGGAATCCGATCGGGCCAGAAGCCCTCAAACGCCGACTGAATCCGGACGTGATGCGGACTGGCCGTGGTCGCCATGGTGACACTCCTTTATCTTAAGTTGCCGAAACAAGGTGTAGACAATACGTAGTGTCAGAGTTCGCCGGTCCGCCTCGCTAAGGCGGCTACGGCGCAGCGATACTTCACTCCGTCACCCCTCGCCCCCGGGCAATCCGCAAGCCCTAGAATAATGCATATATCGACGAAACCAAGCAATTTCATTCGTTTCGGCTAAAATCCCATACGCCGACCAGCGATGCACCCGGATTTTGGCCTCGGCAGCCGCGACCCTGTCCGGGTACAATTCCCGTGAACGCCGACCCGCCGGCTGCTGGCGTTCTGACGTCCGATAACCAGGAGGAACACCCGATGCATACCATGCTGGCCACCCTGGCGGTGATCGCGGCGGCTCTGCCCAGCCAGACACAAACACTCACCGAACGGCAGGCCACCCGTGAAACGCCCGTCGTCCGCGTCTGCCGCACCGTTAAAGACTCCGTGGTCAATATCAGCACCACTCAAGTTATCGAACGTCGCTCCGGCTGGTTCGACGATGATATCTTCAACTTCTTTAACGTCCCCGGCCCGTTCGTCCAGCGGATCCCCACCCACTCCCTCGGCAGCGGTTTCGTCATCCACGACTCCGGCTACATCGTCACCAACGCCCATGTCATCCAACGCGGCGTCGAAATCAGCGTCTCCTTCGCCGATCAGACCACCCTCAAAGCCGTCAAAGCCTATACCGACAACGAACGCGACCTGGCCGTCATCAAGGTCGAACCGGAAAAACCCCTCCAGGCCATCCGCCTCGGCCGGGGCGACGACCTGATGATCGGCGAAACCGTCATCGCCATCGGCAACCCCCTCGGCTATCACCATACCGTCACCACCGGCGTGATCAGCGCGGTCGATCGCGAACTGACCTTCAAGGACTCGCGGGCCTACCGCCACCTGATCCAGACCGACGCCTCCATCAATCCCGGCAACTCCGGCGGACCGCTGCTGAACATCCACGGCGAACTGATCGGCATCAACACCGCGATTCGCGGCGACGCCCAGAACATCGGATTCGCCATCTCCGTCGAACGCCTCCGCCAGGTCCTGCCCGACCTCTTCGACGTCGAAAACATCCGCCGGGCCGACCTGGGCTTCAAGACCGCACCGCTGGTCGACGGCAAACGCATCCGCGTCGACTCGGTCAACGGCGACTCCCCTGCCGAGGCGGCAGGACTGCTGCCCGGCGACATTCTGCTCGAATTCGACGATGCGCCCATCGACGACGCCGTCGATTTCTACGTCAGACTCCTCGAACGACCGATGGGCCAGGCCCTGCGGCTGACCGTCGAACGCGACGACCAGGAACGCGTCGCCCTGTCCATCCCCTTCGAAGCCAAGCCCAAAGCCGATGGGGCCGCCCTAGCCCGAAAGCACCTGGGCCTGAATCTCACCGAAGTCTCGCTGGAAGGCGGACGCCTCGGCTTCGCCGAAGGACAGGTCGTGGCCGTCGAATCCGTCGAACCCGACTCCCCCGCCGACCGGATCGGCGTCCAACGCGGCGACATCATCGAACAGCTCGATCGCCAGTACGTCCGCAACCTCGACGAGGTCGGCCAGATCCTCGAAAAAACCGATCCCGGCGAGGACCTCTTCCTCGGCGTCATTCGCCGAATGCGCAGCGGCTACTACCGCCTCACCGCCCAAATCCAGACCCGATAGCCCGACCCACAAAGGGCCGCGACCGTGAGGGAGCGGGGCTCTCCCACGACCGATGCAGCCTAACTCTGGAACAGCACGGAGTACGCGGACCACGCGGCAAAGCACGAATCAAAGAATGCTTCCCCCAAGAACCGTTCTCTCACCCGCTCATTGGCTTTCGCCGCCTCCGGCGGTGTGGGCTCCGTGCCGCTCCTCCAGTCAGTCCTATCCCGCCCCGCAAATCCCTGCAGAAATCCCTGACGCGTTTTCCGCTCCCGCCGTCAAAACCGACCATTTGCCTCACCACGATTCCCATGCTATCTTTATCGTCGAAGGGCCTTAGCGCCCTCACACGCGTCGCACCTGGCGGCGTTTGACAACCGAATACCCAGCCGGAGCGGACAAGCCCCACCGTTTGGGAGGGACGGGGCAAATCGTACGATTTGTACAAGAACCCCGACAGCGACACGCTGAGACGCTTTGCGACCACGCCGCCAGACCAACCGGCCTGTACGGATCGTGCGTTTTGTACAAAACTTCTTCCCGCCGTTCCTCGATCCGCCCAACTTCGAACCCCCCGCTCCGCGGGCCGCGCAAATCTTACGATTTGTACAAAACCCTCGATATCCCGCTCCCAGGCCACCCGCGCAAACCACACGCATGCACCAAAGGTACAATCTGTACAAAACACAGACCCCGCCGCGGGACACGGCAAAATGCGTTCCTTCGTCGGATCAGGATCGCTATAGTAGCCGATGACGACAGGAGGTCCGCCATGCGTCGGATGAAGATCGTGATCGCCCCGGACTCGTTCAAGGAGTCGCTGCCCGCGACGGCGGTGGCCCAAGCTGTGCGCCGCGGCTTGGCAATGATCTTTCCCGATGCCGCGTACGATCTGGCCCCGATGGCCGACGGCGGCGAGGGCACGGTCGACGCCATGGTCCACGCCACCGGCGGGCGATTCGTCAAATGCCCGGTCGGCGGACCGATGGGCCGGCCGGTCGAGGCGAGGTTCGGCATCCTGGGCGACCAGCAGACCGCGGTGATCGAAATGGCCGCCGCCTCCGGCCTGCCCCTGGTCCCGCGAGACCAGCGCAACCCGATGATCGCCACCACGCGGGGCACCGGCGAACTGATCGCCGCCGCCCTGAGGGAGAAAGCGACGCGGATCATCATCGGCATCGGCGGATCGGCCACCGTCGACGGCGGAGCCGGGGCCGTCGAGGCCCTCGGAGCCAGACTCCTCGACGAACGAGGCGAGCCGATCGGCTCCGGCGGTCGTGGGCTGCGCAAGCTGTCGACCATCGAGATGGACGGCTTCGATCCGCGTATCCGTCAGACCGAAATTCTCGTGGCCTGCGACGTGACCAACCCGCTCACCGGGCCGCACGGCGCGGCGCGGGTCTACGGCCCGCAGAAAGGGGCCACGCCCGAGATGGTCGCAGCCCTGGATGAGAACCTCAAGCACTACGCCCGCGTCGTAAAGGAACGGCTTGGAATCGACATCGACACGCCCGAAGGGGCCGGAGCCGCGGGCGGACTCGGAGCCGCCCTGATGGGCTTCTGCGGGGCCAGACTCGAAAGCGGCTCGCAACTGGTGGCCGAGGCGATTGGCCTGAGCGAGCGGCTGTGCGGCGCCGACCTGTGCGTCACCGGCGAGGGTCGGATCGACGGCCAGTCGTCGCGAGGCAAGGTCTGCCAGCAGGTGGCCCGAATGGCTCAACGGCACGGCGTGCCCGCCGTCGCCCTGGTCGGCGGCGTGGGCCCACAGGCCGAGACCATGATCCCGCCATTGAGCGCGTTCTTCTCCATCGTCAATCAGCCGATGGAACTGTCCGAGGCGATGGCCCGGGCGGATGAGCTGCTCGAAGCATCCGCCGAGCAGGTCGGGAGGCTCTGGCAGACCGCGATCACTCGCCGGTCACCAGACGCCTGAGCTCATCGGGCCATTCCGGCGTGGCGCCCGCCTGCGAGGCCACAAACGCCCCCACCCGGTTGGCGTGCTCGCAGATCTCGTAGAGGTCCTTGCCCCGCAGCATCCCGTCGACCAGCACCGCCGAAAACGCGTCGCCGCAGCCGACGGTGTCGGCCACCTTCGATGTAAATCCCGGATGCTCGACCACCCGGTCCGGGCTGACCATCATCGCCCCTTGGCTCGACCGCGTCACACAGACCACGTCGAGCTGATAACCCTCGATCAGCGAACGGGCGATCGCCGCCGGGGCTTCGGCCTTCAACTCCAGAAGCTCGCCCAGCGTGACGATCTCCTCATCGTTGAGCTTCAGCGCCGTCGCCAGCTTCAGCGAATTCTCGATAATCGAACGGCTGTAGAAGTGCTGCCGCAGATTGATATCGAACAGCCGCAGCCCGCGGCACAACCCGACCAGATCGAGAATGGTCGTCCGCGAGACCTCGTTGCGCTGGGCCAGCGATCCGAAGCACACCGCGTCCGACGCCTCCGCCTCCGTCCGCAGGGCCTTCGACGGCTGGAGGAAGTCCCACGCCACCTCCTCGACGATCGCGAAGCTGTGGGCCTCGCCGTTCATCGTGATCTGCACCGTCCCGGTCGGGCGAGCCGGGTCGATCTGGACAAGCGTGGCCGGATTCTGCCGCAGCGAAAGCGCCCGCAGCATCTCGCGGCCCAGATCGTCGTCCCCGATCCGCGACACCGTCATCGCCGGATGCCCCATCTGCCGGCAGTGAAACACGAAATTGGCCGGAGCCCCGCCCAAAATCTTGCCGTGCGGAAACACGTCCCACAGCAGCTCGCCGATGCCCAGAATCCGCGCCATCGCTCGCTCCTCGCAACAGACCACGATCACCGCAGCCATCATAGACGCCGCCGAACCCTTTGGCAATCGTCTGCTGCTCTCCAATTCTCCGCGTGGTCCGCATGCCCCGTGCCGCTCTGAAGGGAAGTTGAATCGACGGCGAGAAAACTCCGCTCCCTTACGAGCGCGGCGGCAACTACAGCCGCATCTCAAGCAACCGGGCGCTGTAGGCGGCGATGATGTCCTGGCGGCGGAGCATGCCAATCACGGTGGTGGGTTTTTCCGGATCGACGATCGGCAGTTCCTCGAATCGCGACTTGGCGAACAGGCTCATCGCGCTGCTCAGGTCGGTACCGAGGGTCAGCGGCTCGACGTTGGTCACCGCCAGATCCTGGGCGATCGCCAGCTCGCCGATCTCGCTGTCGTAGAGGAACTGGCGGACGTCGTTCCAACTGAACAGGCCGTAGAACCGCCCCTCGTGGTCGACCACCGGGAAACACGACTGGAGCGTGCCGGGGATCATGTGGACCACTTCGCCCAGCAGCATGTCCACCGGCACCGTGGTCACCTTCTGCGAGGTGTACTTCCACGCGTCGCGGACGGTCAGGCCCTCCAACACGTCGATGATGAAGTCGCCGCGGTGGGCCGGCGAGTCGATCCGCGCGGCCACCTGCTCGCGATAGATCGACCACCCTCGCGACAGCAGATACGCCAGCGCGCAGACCCACATCGCGGGCAAAAATAGCGCATAGCTGGCCGTCATCTCGGTCACCATGATCAGCGTGCTGACCGGCGTGTTGGCCGCCGCGGCGAAAAAGCTGGCCATGCCCAGGATCACGAACACGTCGATCCGCGTGACCACGCCGGGCATCGCGTGCAGGAACGCCAATCCCACCACCGCGCCGAGCGAGCCGCCGATCACCATGCTCGGTCCGAACACGCCGCCCGAACCGCCCGAGCCGATGGTCAGCGAGGTGGTGATGATCTTGCCGATCCCCACCAGCAGCAAAACCGCGATGAGTATCTGGGATCCCGTCTCGGGATGCAGCAGCTTCTGGAGGAATCCGTAGCCGAACGACAGGACGCTCAGCACGTCCCGCTGAGCCTCCGGTCCGGCCCCGGCCATCAGATAATAGGCCGCGACGGCGAACGCGCCGGTCGCGAAGGCCCCGAGGGCCGGTTTGAACTTCGGCGGGATGCGCAGCCGCTTGAAGGCGGCGTGAATGCCGTAGAACGACCGGACGTAGACCAGCGACGCCCCGGCCATCGCCGCGGCCAGCACGGCCAGCGGAATCAGCAGCATCGGATTGTCGAACCGCATCGGCGCCACCAGAAACAGTGGCTCAAAGCCGAAAACCAGGCTGTAGACGCAATACGCGATGGCGGTCGAGATGAACGCCGGGATCAGGGCCTCGGGCTCGAAATCCGGCTCGCGGTAGAGCACCTCGGTGGCGAAAATGGCCCCGGCCAGCGGCGCGCGGAAGATCGCGCCGATCCCCGCTCCCATGCCCGCCGCCAACAGGATACGGCGATCCTGGTCGGAAAACTTGAGCCTGGTGGCCAGATAGGAACCAAACCCTGCTCCGATCTGGGCGATGGGCCCCTCGCGGCCGCCCGATCCGCCGGTGCCCAGCGTGATGGCGGAGGTGATCATCTTGATGATCGGGACCCGCGAGCGGATCAGGCCCCGCTTGTTGTGGTACGCGTCGATGGCGGCGTCGGTGCCGTGGCCTTCGGCCTCCGGTGCAAACGTATAGACGATCCACCCGCTGACGAGCCCGCCGAGCGTCGGCACCACCAGCAACAGCCACGGCACGAGCGGCCGGCCCAACGGCTCGAAGATTTCCGACTCGCCGGCCGGACCGCGAGTCTCGTAGCCGGCGATCATCGCCAGCGTATAGTGCACCACGAGGTTGCACAGGAAATGGAACGCGATGGCTCCGAACCCGGCCACGATCCCGACCGCTCCGGCCAGGATGATGCCCCGCCCGACCGAGCCGAGCCGGCCTCCGCCCTCGGGCAACCCGAGGCGGCTGAACATGTTTCGTATCCGCTCCAACACGAGCCTGTACCACTGCTTCGCCGAACCGTCATCAACGTCAATCGCGTGCGCCGCCAAAATCGCCGCCGACCGGTCCGGGCATAAAAGGAATTATTACACCCCGCCAAACCGAAAAACGCAAGAATCTCCTGCGCAGAAGAACTTGCACACGCGAAGATGGCACCCGCCGCAGGCATCCGGCGATGCCGCGACCTGCCGGGTCAGCGGTTGTTCGAGTACATCGACGAGAACGGCGATCAGCAGCCCATCGACTCGGAGGATATCAACGTGTATCTGCGGGAGGCGACGGGTAGTTGTTCCGGCGGCCGTCTCGGCAGCGGGTATTCGCACCCGGCGGACGAAGAAAAGGAAAAGGCGAGGGCCTTGGGTGACCCTCGCCTTTTCGCAGGGCGAGCCTGAGTTGTGTCTTATGTCGCCTAGCCGAGAAGGGCCAGGGCGTTCTGCGGAGCCGAGTTGGCCTGACGCAGCACGGTGGTAGCCGCCTGCACCAGGATCTGGGACCTCGTCAGGTTCGAGGTCTCAACCGCGAAGTCCGCGTCGCGGATCGCGGATTCGGCCGCCGCGGTGTTCTCCAACGCGACGTTCAGGGCGTTGACCGTACTGTCGACGGTCAGCTTCTGGAACGCGCCCAACCGACCACGGAGAGAGGCCACCTGCTTGATGCCCGACTTGACGATCCGCTGGGCCGTTCCGAGGTTCGTGCTGGACAGGTTGTTGGTCTGGCCGGAAGCCAGCGAACTGATGTATCCGTTGGTGCTGTCGCCGAGCGAACCGGTGGCGACCGACTGGATACCGATGCTGGCGCGGCCGGTCAGGACGTCGGGGGCCAGGGAGAAGGTAGCTCCACCGCCGGTAATCCCGAACGTCTTGGTGGCCAACTGCTGGCCGAGACCTTCGGTCATGGTCAGCTCGAGCGACAGGCTGTCCGTGTTGATGCTGGCGGTCAGACCGTTGGTGGTGGCTTCCTGACCGTTGATCATCACGGAAGCGTCCAGACCGTAGTCGGTGCCACTGGTGCCGCCGCTGATGGCCATGGTGCCGCTGATCACGTCCACACTGACGAAGGCGTCGCTGCCGTATTCCGTCGTGTTGAAGAATACGGTCTTGTTGCCGGCCGACAGGGTGGCCGAAACGCCGGTCAGTTCCTTGACCTGGTTGACGGCGGCGGCGATGGCCGAGACCTTGGTGCCGCCGGCGAAGCTGAGCACTTCGCTGCCGCGTTCGCCGGTGATCTGGATGGTCGTGTTCGAAGCACCCAGGGCCGAGGTCGCGTAGTACACCCGGCCGTACTCAGCCGAGTTGGTCACTTCGATGGTGACCGTCCGGGTCTGGCCCTCGAACAGCTTGGCCGACCGGATGTTCAGGTCGGAGATGGCCGAGGTGGCCACCGAACTGAGGTTGTAGTCCAGGGACCCGTTGAGGAGCTTTTTGCCCTGGAACTCGCTGCTGTTCGAGATCCGGTTGATGGTCGAGAGGATCGAGTCGACCTGAAGCTGCTTGGCTTCGATTTCGTCCTCGCCCAGACCACCCTCGTTGGCTGCGGAACTGACAAGGTCCTCCAACTGCGTCAGCAGGTTGGACACCTCGTTGAGAGCACCCTCAGCGGTGGAGATGACGTTCGTTGCCCGCTGGCCGTTGGCGATGGCCGCGGACAAGGCCGTCTTCTCGCCGCGGAGCACTTCCGAGGCGATCAACCCGGACGGGTCGTCGGCGCCCTTGTTGATCCGCAGACCGGTGCTCAAGCGTTCCAGTGCGACGTCCATGCCGGTGCGCTGGGTGTTGAGCACACGAGCCGCGATCATACTCGTGACATTCGTGTTAATTCTACTCATGTGGCTTTAACCTCCCACAACTATGCCGGACGACTTTTTGCGAACCCCACACTTTTACGCTTGTCTTCCGTCGGCTTGCGACTTGCGACCCGACGTTTGCCGCTAGGTAGCTCGTCCAGCTACTGCTACCTCTTGCCGGTGTAGTTCATCGGACTGACTTGACGGTGATTTAAGATAGGCCGTCATGGCAGTATTGTTAAGCGGGGTGGTTTAGGGAAAATTTTGTGATACGCTCGGCAACAATAAAGGAAAGGCTGGCCGTTTTTCCCAGTTTCAGATCAGGGACGACAGTTATTATGGGTCTTGAGTATCCCCCCTGCCATCGGGTGGAGATTCCGACAAAATCATGGGAAGGCAGGGACTCCAGGTCCGGTAAAACGGCGGCGGTCAGTGTTGAGGGTCTGTGGTTACGGCAGCAGATGCCGATGATTGAACCCGGCTTGGAGGCTTGGAGACGCGGCTGGGGGTCAGGATTGGGGCTCGCGGACGGTCCCCAGGAGCTTTTCGACGATGCTGTCGGCGTCGATGCCCTCGGCGTCGGCGTTGAAGTTGGTGAATATCCGGTGTCGCAGGACGGCTGGGGCGATCTGGCGGACGTCCTCGCAGGAGACGTTGAAGCGGCCGCGGAGGACGGCGCGGGCCTTGGCCCCGAGGATCAGGTACTGGCCGGCGCGTGGTCCGGCGCCCCAGGTGAGCCATTCATTGATAAATGATGGGGATTCGGGGCGGTTCGGCCGGGTGGCGCGGGCCAGATCGACGGCGTAGTTCAGGACGTGGTCGCTGACCGGAACGCGGCGGAGGAGTTTCTGGATGGACAGGACCTCCGGCCCGGTCAGGACGGCTTCGGGCTCGCCGAGCAGATCAGAGGTGGTGGCCCGAATGATGTCGAGTTCCTGGGCCTTTTCGGGGTAATCAACCTTAATGAGAAACATGAAGCGGTCGAGCTGGGCCTCGGGCAGCGGGTAGGTGCCCTCCTGCTCGATGGGGTTCTGGGTGGCCAGGACGAAGAACGGGGGCTCGAGGGTGTAGGTTCGCCCAGCCGCGGTGACCTGGTGCTCCTGCATGGCCTGGAGGAGGGCCGACTGGGTTTTGGGAGGCGTCCGGTTGATCTCGTCGGCGAGAATGATGTTGGCGAAGACAGGACCGCGGACGAAGCGGAAGTCTCGTTTGCCGGTGGCCCGGTCCTCCTCGATGATCTCGGTTCCGGTAATGTCGGAGGGCATCAGGTCGGGCGTGAACTGGATGCGGCTGAAGGAGAGCTTCAGGACGCGGGCGATGGTCTGGACCAGGAGCGTCTTGGCCAAGCCGGGCACGCCGACGAGCAGGCAATGGCCGCGCGAGAGGAGGGCGA
>JAAYCJ010000241.1 GCA_012729815.1 Phycisphaerae bacterium
AGATCAGCCGCCCGCTGGCGAAGACCCGGTGTGGCCGCGCCCACGCTTTCGCTGGTGATCTGGGCGTCGATGGCGTACCAGTGGGCGTTGTGGTGGATCCCGCCCGTCTCCGGCGGAGTCAGACCCTTGGCCATCTGATACCGGGCCTGCCGGTTGGCGATAAAAAATGAATTGAGGGGAACGTGGCTTTCCCACGTCTGACGGATGGCTTGGTTATCCGGGTCCACGTTGCCCTTGAGTGCATCCAGGTACATGTACTCGAAGCACGTGTCGTCGTCACCGCTCCAGGGCTCCGTGGTGGAAACGAAGTTCCAGTCGACCGTAACGCTCAAGCCGCCGCGGGCCGTGCTCCCTTCATATGGCCGACCCGCATAGTTGCCCATGATCTGCCCAATCCACATCCCCTCCAGCTTGTCCAGATACGTGTCAGCGGCGAGAATTCTCTCGCCACGACACGTCTGCCCGATGGAAATGATCAACAGAAACAGAACCACCCATCCAACACGCTGCTTCATTTCTTCTCTCCTCGTTCCTGAAGAATGGACGTCAACCCGCTGCCAACCTCGCGAACGCACCGCGAACACCAACCAGTGTAGCGAAAAGCCCGGCAATCTTCAATGTTACAAATAGAACTTTACCTTTAATCATAGATTATCATTTTTGTTAAGAGTCCGCCACGACCTGCGCTGTCGCACGGGCTACAGGGATGCCAGAATCGATGCCGCGGCCATTGACAACCGCAAGCCGTCATCGATAATGCGTGCTTTTTGCGACCAGACGAAGGAGGGACGGTGAGACACCCGGTGGACCTGACATCAGGATCGACCGCGGAGCATGCCGCGCACGCAGGCACGCTGGCCGACCGCTACCTGCACCGCCGGACCCGTACTGCCGCCATGCTGCGATACTGGCGCTACTCCCCGTTGGCCCTCTACATCGCCCCCTTCCTCTACGCCACCGAAATTACCCTCTGCCTGGTGGTCCTGCCCTGGCGGGTCATGGCCCTCGGCGGCCAGCAACTGGCCGTCGGGGCCATCAACGGCCTGTGGTTCGGCGTCTACGTGCTGGCCCTGTTCCTGATGGGGCCGCGCGCCGATCGGATCGGCACCAAGCGCCTCATCCTCCTCGCCGCCGTACTGACCATCGTCTCGGTGGTCCTGATGATGACCGCCGCGTCCGTCGCCATGCTGCTGATCGCCGTGTGCCTGGCCGGCTCGCTGGCCAGCATGTTCTGGCCGCCACTGATCGGCTGGATCTCCACCGGCTACGAGGGCCCGCGACTCCAGCACCGGCTGGGCTACTTCAATCTCGGCTGGTCCTCCGGCTCCATCTGCGGAGCCTGGCTGGGCGGACTGCTGATGCGAATCTCGCACGAGGCGCCCTTCGTGGCCGCGATCGCATGCCTGATCGCCATGATGCTCCTGGTCGCCGGAGTGCGGCCGCGCCGAACCCTCACCCGCCAGCCGCCGCATGCCGCCTCGCATCGCCACGATTCAGCCGTCTCACGACAGGCCCAGCGCCTCAAAGGCTACCGGCTCATCTCGCGAGTGGCCCTCCTGGCGATATGCCTGGCCATGGGAGCCACCTCCTCCCCGCTGGCGTCCTTCATCGACTCGCTGGGACTGGGCGAAACCCACTACGCCTGGGCCCTCGCCGTCCGCTCCCTCACCATCGTCTGCGCCTCGCTGGTGCTCTCCCGAATCACGATCTGGCACTACAACTTCGGCTGGCTCGCCGCCTTCCAAACCCTCACCGCAGCCGCCATGATCGTCCTCGCCGCCAGCGGAACCGCCCCAGCCATCTACGCCTGCATCGTCCTGACCACCCTCGGATACGCCACCGTCTACTTCTCCCACCTCTTCTACGGCGTCTCAAACAGCCCAAGCCGCTCCGCCAGCATGGCCGTCCACGAAATTGTCCTCTCGCTGGGCATGGTGATCGGCGCCCTGGTCCTCGGCGGATTCCTCGGCCAATACCTCGGCGAACGCCTGGTCTACCGGCTGGTGGCCGCCGCCCTGGTCGCGGGCGTCCTGATCCAAACCATCATCTACCTGGCCGCACGCCGCCACGCCGCCGGCTGAACACCCCGCGTTTCCGCCGCCCCGCAAATACGCCGCCACTGACCAATGTCTCTTTGGCTCTTGACACGCTATCGCCCACTCGCGATTGTTAACAATCCTGCGAGCCAGGAGCCAGCCGTGAACGTCAGCCCGCCATCCAGTATCGCCGTCGCCCGCCGTAATCGGCGCAGGCCCGGACCGCGCCTCCTCCGCTACTGGCGATACTCCCAACTCGGCCAGGTGATCGGAGCATTCCTCTTCGCGGCGCAGATGAACCTCCTGCTGGTCGCCGCCCCGCTGCTCGTGATCGAATTAGGCGGCGAGCAACTGGCCGTCGGAGCGGTAGGGGGGCTCTGGTTCGGAATCTACGTCCTGGCCCTCCTGGCGATCGGCCCCCACGCCGACCGAATCGGGGTCAAGCGTCTCGTCCTGACCGCGGCGTCGCTGAGCATCGGCACCACGCTCCTGCTCATGGCGTCAACCTCGGTGGCGATGGTGCTGGTCGCGGTCAGCCTGGCCGGGGCGTTGGCCAGCATGTTCTGGTCGCCCCTGAGCGGCTGGCTTTCCTCCGGCTATGAGGGCCCGCGTCTCCAGCGGCGGCTGAGCTGCCACAATCTCGGCTGGTCCTCCGGCGCCGTCATCGGCTCGCTCCTGGCCCGACAGCTCGTCGCCGTCTCCTTCCACGCTGTCTTCCTGGCCATGATCGCCATCCTCCTGGCGACAATCGTCGCCCTCGCGGGGGTTCGACGCCGTCGCACCTGCGCCAAAACCCGACCGGCCGGCCGGCAAGCCCTCGCCGAACCGCCCGCCGATGACCAGGCCCGTCTTCTGAAGGCCTACCGCAGCGTCGCCCGCATCGCCCTGTTTTTCACCTGCATCGCAGCCGGCGCCACCGCTTCCCCTCTGGCCTCGCTGGTCACCTCGCTGGCCCTCGACCCGTCCGTCTTCGCCCTCGGCGTGGCCCTCCGATCCGTTGCCATCATGGCCGTCTCGCTGGCCTTGGCCAAAATGATTATCTGGCGATACAACTTCCCACTGCTGATTGCCGTACAACTCGCTGTCGTTGCGGGTGGGGTGATCCTCTCCCTCGCCGCCGACAGCCTGACCATCTACCTCGGCGTGATCCTGATCATGGGCGGCTACACCGTCGTCTACTTCTCGCACATGTTCTACGGCGTCTCCAAAAGCGCCCGCCGCACCGCCAGCATGGCCGTCCATGAACTCGTCGTCTCCATCGGGCTGGCCATCGGCTCCATGCTCATCGGAGGCGTCCTGGGCCGGCTGGTTGGTGAATCCTTCACCTACCAGGCCGCCGCCGCCTGCGTCGCCGCCGGCATCCTCATCCAAATTCCCGTCTTCCGCCGCCTCCGACGCCCATGAGCTCCTCTCCCTGCTCTGCCTTACCCGTTCCTCCGCGTCATCCGCGTGCTCCGTGCCCCTCTTCTGCCTTGGACAGGCCCAAATCCACCCAAAAACCCGCCAAACCGCGAGCCAATAAACCCCCAACTTTGCCTTGAATTCACGCCACCCGACAGCTACGATAATCTGGTGACTTTTGGGACGCGTCAGGTCAGCTCTCGGGGCTGACTTTTTTCGTGCCATGGACCGGAAATCGGAGACGGTGCGGACTATGCCGTTAAACCTGCCTGGAAACGTGTGTGTCATCGGTCTGCAGTGGGGCGACGAGGGCAAGGGCAAAATCGTCCACTGGATGACCGAGCCGAAGGGCCCGTTCGGCGGGTTCGACCTCGTTGTGCGCTTCGGCGGCGGAGCCAACGCCGGACACACCGTCGTCGTCGGCGACCAGAAATTCGCCATGCACCTGATCCCCTCCGGAATCCTCTGGCCGGGCGTCACCGCCGTCATCGCCAACGGCGTCGTCTTCGACCCCGAAACCGCCCTCAAGGAAATCGACGAACTTCAGGCCCGGGGAGTCCGGATCGACGGCAACCTCAAAATCTCCACCAAAGCCCACCTGGTCATGCCCTACCACAAACTCGAAGACCGCCTCAGCGAGGAACGACTCGGCAAGGGCTCCATCGGCACCACCTGCCGCGGCATCGGGCCCTGCTACGCCGACAAGGCCACCCGCTCCTACGGCATTCGCATCGCCGAAATGTACGACCAGGCCCGCTTCGACGAACGACTCCAACAGATCGTCGACGCCAAAAACCGAACCTTCAAAGCACTCTACGGCCGCGACGCCCTCGACTGGAAGCAGATCCGCGACGAGTACCGCCGATATGCCGACCGCCTGGCTCCGTACATCTGCGAAACCACCGAATTCCTCCATCGGGCCCTCCGCGACAACAAGCGGATGCTCTTCGAGGGCGCTCAAGGCTCGCTGCTCGACCTGGACCACGGAACCTACCCCTTCGTGACCAGCTCCAACTGCACCCTCGGCGGCCTCTTCGCCGGAACCGGCCTGCCGCCAAAGGCCCTGAACACCTCGCTGGGCATCATCAAAGCCTACACCACGCGCGTCGGAGCCGGTCCGTTCCCGTCCGAATTGACGAACGACACCGGTCAGCAGATCCGCGACCGCGGCGGCGAGTACGGCACCACCACCGGCCGCCCGCGACGCACCGGTTGGTTCGATGCCGTCGTCGGCCGCTACAGCGCCGACGTCAACGGCACCGACGTCCTGGGCGTCATGAAGCTCGACGTCCTGACCGGCCTCGACATCCTCCGCATCGCCGTCGCCTACCGCCACAACGGCCGGCGGATCGACTTCTTCCCCACCGATGTCCACGTGCTCAAGGACGTCGAGGTCGAATACGAGGAAATGCCCGGCTGGCAGGAGGACCTCCGACCGATCCGCCGTCAGCAAGACCTTCCCAAGCCGGCCGTCAACTACCTGCGCCGCCTACAGGAACTGATGGACCGGCCCATCTCCATCGTCAGCGTCGGCGCCGAAAAAACTGAAACCATCGCGCTGACCCTGTAGCCCGCGCGCCGCAGCCGGAGAGACGCTTCGATGGCTCCAAAACTCCACGACGTTCAGAAACTCCTGGGACTGACCCCGCAGCAGATCCCCCAACACGTCGCCATCATCATGGACGGCAACGGCCGATGGGCCCGCCAACGCGGACTGCCCCGCTTCGAAGGCCACCGGCAGGGCGCCAAAACCGTCAAACGCATCACCCTCGAAGCCCGCAAACTCGGCATCCGCTTCCTGACCCTCTACTCCTTCAGCACCGAAAACTGGAAACGCCCCCGCGAAGAGGTCGAACTGCTCATGCACCTCTGCGCCGAGTACCTCGTCCACGAACGCGACACCCTCATCGAGCACGACGTCCGCCTCGTCCACGTCGGCCGCGAACAGGAACTGCCCGACCTGGTCGTCCAAAAACTCCACGAAACCCGCGACGCCACCGCCGGCGGAACCGGAATGGTCCTCGCCCTCGCCCTCAACTACTCCTCCCGCGTCGAAATCACCGACGCCGTCCAGGCCATCGCCCGCGATGCCGCCGCCAAACGCCTCGACCCCGACCAAGTCACCCCCCAGACCATCGCTCAGCGGCTCTACACCGCCGACATCCCAGACCCCGACCTCCTCATCCGAACCGCCAACGAAAAACGCCTCAGCAACTTCCTCCTCTGGCAGCTCTCCTACACCGAATTCCACATCGCCAAAGTCCTCTGGCCCGACTTCCGTGAATCCCACCTCCGACGGGCCCTCCAGACCTACGCCAGACGCGAACGCCGATTCGGCGACGTCAAACCCGCCTCCTGACGCGCGCCGTCCCGACCCACCTTCCGCCGCCGCCCGCCGCCAATGGATATGTCCATGTCTTCGTGCATTCCTCTATGTTTTCCATGAACGCGCAAAGCCGGTAAACTGGTAGAGTCAAACCAAAACGCGTGACATCCAAAGGACCCAGACATGGAAC
>JAAYCJ010000242.1 GCA_012729815.1 Phycisphaerae bacterium
ACGATCACCGACCGCGACATCACGATTCGGGTGACCGCTGAGGGGTTGGACCCGACGACCACCAGCGTCAGCGAGGCGATGACCGAAGGCGTGGTTCACTGCCGCGAGGACGAGTCGATCGAGCGGGCGGCTGAGTTGATGGAAGAGCGGCAGATCCGGCGGCTCGTGGTGGTCGATGAGGACAACCGGCCGGTGGGCATCGTCTCGCTGGGCGACCTGGCGGTGCGGGTTCACGATGACCGGTTGACCGGCGAGGTGACCGAGCGGGTCTCCGAGCCGGCCAAGATACGCCGGTAAGACGCGTTGGAATGGATCAACCGTTGACCCCGCCACGGGTCGGCGCACGCTCACGACGGTACGCCCGCGCCCGGAGGGGATGGCGCCCCATCGCGGGCGAGAGGAGATATGGTCTACCGCTGGCTGCCGTGGAAATGGCTGGTCCGCCGTATGGCTCGGACTCACGGGTTCGTGGATCCGCTGCGTCTGCTCTCGCGGCTTGACCGGTTCGCCCAGCCGTCGGAGGTTCGCACGCCGATCGAGTTGTTGCGGGCGGGCGTGGCGTTTCACGCCCGCGGCCTGATGAACACCAAGGCGATCCAGCACAACCTCGACTGGGTCTGGCCGTGGTGGGTTCAGAAGCAGTACGACCCGAACGACGAGTCGTTTCTGCCCCGGGCGTTTTCGATCACGCACGTGAACCTGACGCACCGGAACTGGACGGCGGTGGGGTTGCCCGGCTGCCGGGCCTTTCCCATCGTCGATCCTCGCGGCTTGGTGACGCCGTTCTTCGACGGCTGGTCGATCGACGCGTGGATTGTCGCCGACGACGGCGGCGAATTGATTCCCGCCCGCCAGGACACGGTATCGCAGCGTCTGCTCCTTGACGGCGAGGCGCTTGCGGTTCGGACCGAGAGCGCGGGCCAGGCGGGCCGATTGCGGACCGACGTGGACGCGGTCGACGGCGAGACGGTCGAGTGCCGCATCGCCTGCCGCGCCGCCTGTCCGGACGGCGGATGGCTGGTGGTTTCGCTGCGGCCGTTCAACCCGGAGGGTGTCAGTTTCGTCCATCGCATCCGGTTCGACGACGAGGATCGCCAGTGGCGGATCGGCCGGCGCGGGCGGGTGCGATTCGACCGCTGGCCCGACCGCCACACCACCTCCACCTACGGCGAAGGCGACGTTCGCATCGGGTTGACGCAGCGTCCGCCGAGCGGCCAGTGCGAGTGCGACGTGGGGTTGGCCACCGCGGCGGCGATGTATCGCCTCGAACCCGGCTGCGAGTCCGCGGTCGAGCTTCGCGTTCCGCTGGTCTACGACAAGCGCTCCAAACCCATCCTGCCGACCGGACGCACCGAACCGTGGCCGGCGGCTTTGGACGGCGCCGCTGCGATGTCCGTGCCCGACGAGCGCTTCGCGTTCCTCTACGACGCCGCCGTGCGCTACCTGGTTCTGCTGTCGCCCGACGACGTCTATCCCGGCCCGTACACCTACAAGCGATTCTGGTTTCGCGACGCCGCGTTCATCCTCAACGCGATGCTGGCCACGGGCATGAGTCAGCGCGCCGCCCCGGTGCTCGAGCGCTTTGGCCCGCGCCAGCGGATCGACGGGTTTTTCCTGTCGCAGGCCGGCGAATGGGACTCCAACGGCGAGGCCCTCTGGGTCCTGCGCCGGTATCACGAGTTGACCGGACTGCCGCCGCATGCTTCGCTGCATCCGATGGTGATCTCCGGCGGCCAGTGGATCATCCGCAAGCGATGTGCCAGGGATATCGAGGCCCTTCACGCCGGGCTGCTGCCGGCTGGTTTCAGCGCCGAGCATCTGGGCAACAACGACTTTTACTACTGGGACGATTTCTGGGGCGTTGCCGGTCTTCGCGCCGCGGCTTGGCTGTGCCGGCGGTGGGACGACCGGACGCACGCCCAGATGTTCGCCAACGGGGCTGACGACCTGGCCGCCGCGATCGAGCGGAGCCTGGAGCGGTCGCGGGATATTCGCCGCTGCGACGCGCTGCCGGCCTCGGCCTATCGGCGGATGGACGCCGGGGCGGTCGGCTCGGTCGTGGCGTCGTACCCGCTGCGCCTGCTCGAATGGGACGATCCGCGGATGCGCCAGACGGTTGACTTCCTGTTGGAGCGGTGCCGCGTCCGCGGCGCGTTCTTCCAGGACCTGATCCACTCCGGGCTCAACGCGTACCTGACGCTGCACCTGGCCCAGGCCCTGCTGCGGATGGGCGATCCGCGGTTTTTCGAATTGGTGCGGACGGTGGCCGATCTGGCGTCACCCACCGGCCAGTGGCCCGAGGCGATCCATCCGCGGACCGGCGGCGGCTGCATGGGCGACGGCCAGCACCTGTGGGCCTCCGCTGAGTGGGTCATGATGATGCGGAACCTGTTCGTACGCGAGGAGGATGATCGACTCATTTTGGGCAGCGGCATTCCTGACGAGTGGGTCCGGCAGGGGTCACGGATTTCCTTCGGCCCGACGGCGACGCCGTGGGGCGCGATCGACGTCGAGATCGAAGGGTTCGACGATCGGGTCGAGGTGCGGTGGCGCGGGCAATGGCGAGACCACGCGCCGCCGGTCGAGGCGCGGCTGGGCGACCGGACGCCGATCATGATCGAAGGCGCGATCGGCCGGGCGGAGTTTGGCCGATCCGCCGCGAAGGTTCACAGCGTGCGCGACGAAAGCGAGAGACGATGAGAATTGCGATGTTCACCAACAGCTATCTGCCTCAGGTCGGCGGCGTGGCCCGCTCGGTCGAGCGGTTCACGTGCGCCTACCGGCGGCTGGGGCATCGCGTGCTGGTGGTGGCGCCGGAATACCGCGAACCGTCCGACGACGACCCGGACGTGGTCCGCGTGCCGGCGATCCAGCACTTCAACGGCAGCGACTTTTCCGTGACCCTGCCGGTCAGCCTCGGGCTCTCGGAGGTCATTGACGACTTCCAACCCGAGATCATCCACGCCCACCACCCATTTCTGATCGGCAACACGGCCCTTCGCGTCGCGGCGGAACGCGGCTTGCCGCTGGTGTTCACTCACCACACGATGTACGAGCACTACACGCACTATGTCCCGCTCCACCTGGAGGCCCTCCGGCGGTACGTGCTGGAGCTCTCGACCGGGTTTGCCAACCTCAGCGACCGGGTGATCGCCCCGAGCCGCAGCGTGGCTGAGATCCTGGAGCAGCGCGGCGTGCGCCGCCCGATCGCGGTCGTGCCGACCGGCGTCGAACTGGAGCAGTTCGAGCGGGGCGACGGCGCCGCGTTTCGACGACGTCACGAGATCGATTCGGACGCGTTTGTGATCGGGCACGTCGGCCGCTTGGCGCCGGAGAAGAACCTGGCGTTTCTCGCCCGCGCCGTCGCCGACGTGTTGGCCCGCCGGCCGCGGAGCGGGTTCGTGGTCATCGGGGCCGGCGTCTCGCGGCAGGCGATGCGGGACATCTTCGCCGGGGCGAACGTGCTGGAGCGGGTGCGTTTCGCCGGAATCTGCACCGGAAGCGATCTGGTGGACGCGTACCACGCGATGGACTTGTTCGCGTTCGCCTCGAAGACCGAGACGCAAGGCATGGTGCTGGTCGAGGCCCTCGCCGCCGGATGTCCCGTGGCCGCCCTCGACGCGCCCGGCGCTCGCGAGGTGGTCCGCGACGGCGAGAACGGCCGGCTGATCGTGTGCGAAGACGAAGCGGCGTTCGCCGAAGCGATCGACTGGGCGGCGAACTTACCGGCCGGCCGGCGCGAGCGGCTTCGCCGGCGGGCTCGGCAAAGCGCCGAGCCGTTCTCGACCGACCGCTGCGTCCGGAGCACGTTGGACATCTACAGCCAGGTGCTTGGCCAGGCGGGCGATCGTCCCGCCGCGGAGATCACCCGTTGGGCCTCCTTGCAGCGATCGCTTCAGCGGGAGTGGGACATCTGGGCCAATCGCGCCCGCGCCCTGGCTGAGTCGATCGGCACAGAACCGAACGGCAAGAGTTAGCCGCCGCTTCACGGCGCCCGCAGTTCGCCGGCTGGATGCACGCGGGCAAAGGCGCGGGCGTTTCCGTCGTAGCCGACCCATACGTACCACGGACGAGGCAGGCCGCGCGGATCGATGAGCCGCGACGGATGGACCGGTCGAAGCGCCAGCTCGAAGGAGGCCTCCTGCCCCGGCGCCAGCTCAAAGGCGACCTGGTCCGAGAGCGGTTCGGCCACACCGTCGACCCGCAACTGGATCATTCCCGCCGCCGTTTCCGGCAGGTGATTGACCAGCCTCGCCCGCACGGGCCCGCCGGCGGCGGACTGCTCCGCCCAGGCCAGCAGCGGCCCGGATTCGCCGACCGCCAGCAGGATCGTCGTGCCCTCCAGCAGCGGGATGGTCGTCGCAAGCTCCCGACCGTCGAGCGAGAAGGGCAATTCCATCAGCCGCTCGCGCACCGTATCGAGGCCGTACAGCTTCGCGACGCGATCGAACGGCAGCGTCATTCGCGCGGGCACGTTGTGCCGGCGGCGCGGACCCCAGTTGGTCACGCCCAGCATCGCCGTTCCTTCGTCGCCGCAGTACGAGAGGATCTGGAAGTGCATGTCGTCCACCTCCGGGTCCGCGTCGCGCAGGTCCACGTCGGCCGGCGGCGTCACGCCGTTCTCGCTGAGGAAGGCGCCGATCAGCTTGCGGATGACCGGGTCGCCCTGGTTGAGCAGTTCGCTGTCGCGGCAGACCGGATTGGGCGCCCGCGAGAGGGTGTAGAAGTAGTTGCGGTACGCGTTGAAGACCGCCGCCGCCACGTAGAGCGTGCGACCCTCGCCAAAGGTTCCATCCACCGCTGCGGGCAGGCCGCTGGGCGGGCCGGCCGACTGGGTCGCGGTTTCCTGCGGAGCGAGGAATGTCGGGACCTGGTCCAGCACATGGTCGACAACGTTTTGGCGGACCAGCTCATCGGGGAAGGTGGCCAACACGCGGGTGGCTTCGCCCCGCCGAATAATTCCCGCTCGGGCCATCGGCGCGCACGCCTCGCCGCTGTTCTCGATCGGCGACGGCGAGGTCAGGACCGTCGGCAGCTCGAAGTGGATCAATGCCGACAACCTCTGGGTGGCCTCCCATGGGAGCGGCGCGCTGACCATCGAGGAAGGGGGCGAGGTCTCCAACGCCACCGGGTATCTGGGCTACGGGTCCGGTTCGCAGGGGATGATCACCGTCACCGGAGGGGGGTCGAAATGGACCAATGCCGAGGACCTCTATGTGGGCTATGAGGGGACCGGATCGCTCGCGGTGATCGACGGAGGGGCGGTGGATGTCGGAAGGACGCTCTGGGCGTCGATGGGGGACCTGTCCGGGGACGGGACAATCACTGTGGGCAAGGGTGCCGTGTTGGATGCCGATCTGGTCTTCGACGCAGCCCACGGAAACCAGCAGACCCTGGCGTTTGGGACCGGCGGCCAATTGCACCTGACCATCGATGGCACAGAGTCGCTGGGCGTCGGGTACAAAAACGCCGGGACGTTGACGGTCGCTGAGGGGGCGGCCATCGACTCATCCATCGGGTATCTGGGCTACCACGCCGGTTCGCAAGGGACAGCCACCATCACCGGCAGGGGGTCGAGGTGGACTGTTTCCTCCGGGCTCCGTGTGGGCTGTGGTGGTAGCGGCACGCTGACCATTGAGGACGGAGGGGAAGTCTCCAGTTCCTATGGAGGGATCCTGGGCTTGGGTCCCGGTTCACAGGGGACAGTCGTCATCACCGGCGGCGGGTCGAGGTGGACCAATGCCAGTGCGCTCTACGTGGGCTACGACGGCGGGAGCGGCACACTGACTATCGAGGGCGGGGGTGAGGTCTCCAACACCGCCGGTTACCTGGGCCGCCAGTCCGGTTCGCACGGAACGACCACCGTCATCGGCCCGGGGTCGAGGTGGACCAATGCTGGCGAACTCTGGGTGGGCTACCCTGGACGTGGCGGCATACCGTCGGGGACCGGATCGCTGACGGTGGCCGATGGGGGGCAGGTGACGGCGGACAGCCTGAGCATCTACTATCAGTCCACTGTCGACCTCTCGGTCAGCGGCGATGACATGCTGGTGCTGGGAACCGCCTCGACGACCGGAAGCGTTACCAACAACGGACAGATCAACCTCCATGCCGACGCGTTCCTGCCTGCCGGGACCTACCGACCGATCTCCGAGTATGCCGGACGGACGATGACCTGGAGCGGCAGCGGTTCATACAGCGGCGTCGGCGGGACGTGGGACCAGACGGCCAAGACCTTCACCGTCATGGCTCCGACGGCCCAGGACGCCGGCGCGGCTGGCCCGGTTGTCGACGGCGGACGACTGGTGATCACCGACGCGATCAGCGGTCGGCGGGTGGGGGTCGGCTTCGGAGATGTGCCCGAGGGCGCCACCTTCGCCGCCGAGCCGCTGGGACCTGCCGAGTTGGCTGGGCTGACCGGGCTGCTGACCGCTGGCGAAGAGGTGCTTGCGGTCTGGGACTTCCAGACCACCCTGACCGGCATCCCGGTGCTTTTGTCGTTCGAGGTCGACCCGCAGGCGAGCGGCCTGGCGGTCTGGCACTTTGCGGACGAAACCTGGAGCCCCTGCGTCCCGGACTTCCTGGTGCGCAGCCAAGCCGGGGTCTTGAGCTTCACCGTCACCGACTTCAGCGCCTACGCGGTCACCGGCGTGCCCGAGCCAGCCACGCTGATCCTCCTGGCGGTTGGAGGCTTGGCCGGTCTGGGCCGTCGACGGGCGTAATGGCTACGGCCCAACTGCCGACGCGGCTTGGGCGAAGCTGGTCAGCAGGGCTTGGCTGTCGGCTTTGGCGATCAGGAATCGGGGTTCGCCGTCGTAGGGCAGGGCGGTTCCTTGTTCGTCGGTCTTGAGTTCGACCGGGTTGTCCATCAGGTCGACCAGCCGGGCCGGACCGGCGGGCAGCCGGACGTTGAGCTTGCCCGATTGTTCCGGGGTCTTGCCGTACCAGTAGGCCACCACGGTCTGGTCCGCATCCGTAAACGCCATCGCGTAGAGGCCCTCGTCGGTGACTACCTTGCCCGCGAAGGGCCGGCGGTCGAGCATCCAGGTCATCGTGTTGTACGCGCAGATGATCGGCTTGATGCCCTCCGGCCGGATCATGTTGTAGTGCCAGCGGTCGTTGTACGACTGGAACGTGAAGTACATGAAGTGCTCGACCCCCTCCGACAGCCCGAGCAGGTGGGCCCGCACGCAGTAGATGGCCTGGAGGCGTTCGGGCACGACGATCCTCCGCATCGGTTCCGGGGCGTCATCGGGATAGTGCGGGTTGTCGTGGTCGTTCGCCGACCACGCGAACTCGGTCCACCAGACCGGCATGCCCGGCCGGTACTTGTCGATTTCCTCCCGCACGGTCCGCTGGAACCCGACCATGCCGCCGTCCTCCGGCGAGGCTTTGCCGTCGTTGACGTACGGGTGGACGGCGATGGCGTCGGACGCCTCGGCCCCGCCGGCCTTCAGATACGCCTTCAGATAGTCCACCGCCCAGATCGAGCTGACGCACGCCAGCACAACGGTGTTCGGATCGACCTTGTGGGCCTCTTCCATCGCGATCCGATGGACCAGCACGCAGTTGTCCACGGGCATCTCGCCAATGTAGACCTCGTTGGAGACTTCCAGGGCGTTGGTCTGGCCGGCATACCGCTCGGCCTTCAGGCGGCTGAACGTCCGCCACGCCTCGAGGTCCTTGACCGGCGGCCGCCACCCTTCGCCCATCGATCCCGGCCACGCGGCGAACTCGCCCCACAGCATGTTGCCCATCTTCAGCTCGGCGGTGTACTTGAGCGCCTTGTCGGTGAATCGCCAGTCGTACTGGCCCTTGGCCGGCTCGCGATAGCGCCAGCCGCACTCGTCGCGCGACCACTGGACGCCCATCTTCTTGGCCAGCGTCAGGGCGCTGCCGTTGTCGTACGCCGCGCTGATGCCGAACAGGCCGAACCGGTCCGACGGCTCGAACGGCCGATCCAGCGGATGGCTGCGGATCACGCCAAACGTCAGCAGGCCTTCATAGTTGTGGCCGTAGCGGGACTCGACGGCCTCGACCGTCACCGTGTGGAACCCCTTCTTGCGGACGGCTGGCTGCAGCGTCACCGTCTGCGGTTCGCCCGCCGGCAGCACCTTCTCCGTCGTCGTCTCGTCGATGCATTCGCCGTAGAAGTCCACCACCTTCACCCGAAGGCTGATCGGCAGCGGATCGGCCAGCATATTGGCAAGCTTCAGCGAGATCTCGACCTTTTCGCTCTCGTCGAAGACGTTGCGGAACCGCTCGGTCGACAGCGCCACCTCGACGGCCGGCGAGGGCGCAGCCAGCGAGAAATCCAATGCGCCGTCGTCGCCCGCCCACAGGCTCAACAGCAGACAGCCGTCAGGCCCGCGTTCGATCCGCACCGCCGACGCCTTGTTGATGAGCACCTTGAGATTGCGGCTCGGATCCTGCGCCAGCTCGATCCGTTTGGGATTGGACGCGACGAAGGGCTTCTCGGCGATCAGCGATTCGAGCGCCGCTGCGACCTCATCCACCACGAATCGCTCCTTGGCGAATGCCGCCGCGGTTAGTCGCAGGACAAATCCCGTTTCACAGCCGCCGGCGTTCGGACCGATCATCACGCGGACGCTTTGCTCTTCCGCCTGCCAGGTCTGCTGGATGGCCGCCGTCCCGCCCGGCAACGTCGCCTGCCCGGTCAGGCTGATGACCTGGCCGGTCCTGGTCACTTCGAGCTGATCCAGCGAGGCGCCCTGACCCGCGGCCAAATCCCTGCCGATCGCCAGCCCGCCGCCGTCGGCCAGCACGTGGCCGAACCCCGTGATCCGCGAGACCTTCTGCGGATACTCCGGGTCCAGCGCCACCTGCAGGCGATCGTTGTAGAACGTCTTCTCCCGGATCTCGTTCCAAGGCGTCTTCTCCTGGACGACGAGTTTGATCTGACCCAGGGCCGTCCCGGCCGATAGACATACCAATACCGCCATGGTGCAGATTCGGATCATTGGAGCGATCTCCGGATTACCACGTGCCGTTTCTAGAAAGACCACGCACTGTTTCGAAAGAGGGTATCCGCCCCCAGGGTGTACCAAGGGGGGTTGTTGTAGTGATCGCAATGGATCATCTCGACGTGGCCGTCCACAAACAGCGTCTGTCGCAGCAGTTCGCTGTGCAGCGCGGCCGGCTGCTCGCTGTAGCTCGGCGCTATGCGGCAGTACCAGTACTCGCACAGCAGCAACAGTTCCGACGCCCGGTGACTTGGCGCTTGTTGCGGCGGGCAGTTCACTGTGGTCTCTGTGTTGCCCAGCCAGGGGTTCATCGAGTAGTTGCCGCCGTTGCCGAACTGACCGCAGGCCGATCCCTCCGGATCGGACGGGCACCGCAGCAGGTTCGGCGCCGCGGCGGCGGGCGAGGTGGCGGGATCGATTGCCGCATAGGCTGCAATCTTCTGCGGCCACGTGGTGTTCGTGGCCCGCTCGTACGCCAACGGCAGCCAATCGGAATAGTCGTCGACGTAATGATGAAAAGCCGTACCCAACTGCCGGAGGTTCGACCCGCACGTCACCCGCCGGGCTCCTTCGCGGGCGCTGGCCAGCGCCGGCAGCAGCATCGACACCAGCACCGCAATGATCGCCACCACCACCAAAAGCTCAATCAACGTAAATGATTTCGAATTCCGAATTTCGGATTTCGAATGGACAGGCGGTCGTCGTATTGGCGGGCAATCCATAGAAGTCAACACCATCTCCTTGCCAAGCTCAGGCATCAACGGCTAGTCTACTGGAACCGGGCGGCCGAGTCAAGGTGTTTTTTGTGATGTCACGTGAAATCAGCCGATTCAGGCGATTCCGCCCTTGACCGCGGCGGGCCGGACGGGGTATACTGGAGGCCATGTCGGACCAGAAACCCCCAGCCGCGATGACCATGGCCCAGATCGCCCGCCTCGCCGGGGTCTCCCGGACCGCGGTCTCAGCCGTCCTGAACAAACGCCAGGGAACCACCCGTCTGAAGCCCGAGACGCGTCAGCGGATCGAAACCCTCCTGCGCCAGACCCGCTACCGGCCCAACAGTGTGGGCAAAGCCCTGGTCTTGCGGCGAAGCCTGCTGGTCGGCGTCATGGCCCAGGAGGTCGGCTGGTCCTTCATGCCCCAGGCCCTCCAGGGCATCGAAGACTTCGCCGAAGACCGCGGCTGCGGCGTCCTGGTCATGACCGGCCGGCACGAGCCGCAGCGGGAGGAGCGGGTTCTCGAGTTCCTCCTCGAACGCCGCACCGACGGGATCATCCTCGCTCCGCTCTCCGGCATGTCCAGCCGCATGCGAGAGCTCCTGATCGAAAAGAAGACGCCCATCGTCTACCTCTTTCACGAGCCCGCCGACCCGCTGCCCGGCGCGCGAGCCGTCCGCGTCGATGAGGTTCGCCTCGGCCAACTCGCGGTTCAACATCTTCTCGAAAAGGGCCATCGTCACATCGCCTGCATCGGCATGCCGCCGGAGATCCGGCAGGGCATCGACCTGGCCGCCCAAGCCGTCGCCGACGCGGCCGTCGAGCACTGGGAGTGGGAAACGCCGCGCCCCGAGGCCCCGCCCGGCTTCCATCGCTGGCGCCAGGCCGACCCGCAGCCGACCGCGGTGTTCGTCCGCGGCGACGAACACGCCTGCGCATTTATGAACCTGGCCCTCCGCTTCGGCTTCAAGGTTCCCGACGACCTGGCGATCATCGGAGTCGACGACCTGCCCCCCGCCCGAGACGCCGTGGTGCCCATGACCACGATCAGCCAGCCGAAGTACGAACAGGGATTCCAAGCCGCGAAACTGCTCTTCGACCTGATGGACGGCAAACCGCGAAATAACGTCATCCTCAAGCCCGAACTGGTCCCGCGCCAGTCCACCTGAACATCGAGCTTCCCGCAGCGGCGAACCCTCACAGCGTCATGCCGTACGTCCGCGCGTCGAACAGCCGCTCGAAGCCCGCCCGCTCGTACATCTTCCTGGCGGCGGCGTGGCCGTCGTTGAGGCCCGTCTGCACCTCCGCGATCGTCATCCCGCGGCGGCGAAGCTCTTCCAGAACGAACGCAAGCTGCCGCGAGCCGACGCCGGTCCCCTGGACGTCCGGATGGACGCCGTTTTGCCCGACCTGCCCGATGCCGGTTGAACTGTCCGAGTGGGCGCTGCAAAAGCCGACCACCCGCCCCTCCGCCTCGGTGACAAACCAGTCGTCGAGCCCGCTGAAGGCTTCGGCCTTCAGCGCCTCGACCTTCCGCTGGTCCCACGGTTTGCCGCCGACCTGAATGCCATACCGCTGCTCGCGCAGGTAGTCCAAGCCGATGTTCCAGATCCGCCGCACGATCGCCTCGACCGCCGGCCAGTCCTCCGGGCGCATCGGCCGAATGTCCGCCGACTCTGACATGACGGCCTCCTTCCTCGCCGCCATTCTACCGACTCGCCGCACGCGAGGCCCCCGTCAATCCTTGACTTCCCCTCACCGCGGCCATAGAAGATGGCGCAAGTCATTCTGACGGAGACGCAACGATGGCTCAATTCTGGTACGCTCACGCCTATCGGCGGAACGTGGTGGACATGCACATCACCGACGACGATCCGCAATTCATGACCCGGATCGACCCGAAGCGCTACGCAGCCATGCTGAAGAAGTCCGGCGTCCAATCAGCCGTCGTCTACGCCCACTCCCACGTCGGCCACACCTACTATCCGACCAAGGTCGGCCATACGCACGGCAACCTCCAGGGACGCGATCTGTTCGGCGAACTGGTCGCCGAGTGCCACCGCGAAAAAATCGCCGTCCAGGCCTATTACAGCCTGATCTTCAACACCTGGGCCTACCGCGCCTTTCCCGACTGGCGGATCATCGACGTGAACGGGCGCGGCCACGGCGATAGCAGTCGCTATGGCGTCTGCTGTCCCAACTCGCCCTATCGCGACCACGTCGCCGCCCAGGTCGAAGAGCTGTGCACCGCGTACCCCTTCGAAGGGATTCGTTTCGACATGACCTTCTGGCCCGCCGTCTGCTACTGCCCGCATTGTGCGAGACGTTTCGCCGAGGAAGTCGGCGGCGAACTGCCGCGGACCATCGACTGGACCGACCGGCGATGGACGGCGTTCCAGCGGGCCCGCGAACGGTGGCTGGTGGACTTCGCCGCATTGGCCACCGCCACCGTGCGGCGGTTCCGGCCGGAGGTCTCGGTCGAACACCAGGCCTCAGCCTACCCGCTGACCTGGCAGTTCGGCGTCTCGGTCGATCTGGTCGAGCACAACGACTTCCTCCAGGGCGACTTCTACGGCGGAGCCCTGCAGGGCTCGTTCGTCTGCAAGCTGCTGGCCGACCTGACGCCCAATCAGCCGTTCGCCTTCGAGACGTCGATCGCCCTGGGCCTGGGCGACCACACCTCGATCAAGCCCGAGCACCTGCTTGAAGCCAAGGCCTGCCGGGCCATCTCCAACGGCGGGGGGTTCGTGTTCATCGACGCGATCGACCCGGTCGGCACACTGGACCGTCGCCGGTACGAGCGGATGGGCCGCGTCTTCGCCCGGACGAGTCGTTTCGACCCATACCTCGGCGGACGGATGGTCCACGACGTGGGCATCTACATGTCTACCGAGTCCAAGCACGACCCGGACGACACCGGCCGCAAACCGACCGAAGGTTCGCACAAAACTCCCCACGTCAGCGCCTGCCTCGGTGCCGCTGAGGCGATGATCGAGGCCAACATTCCCTATGGCGTGGTCACGCGAAAGGGCCTCGACCGGCTTTCGCGGTTTTCAATCCTTGTGCTGCCCAACGTGCTGATGATGAGCGAGCAGGAGGCCGAGGCGATCCGCCAATACGTGCGGCAAGGCGGCTGCGTGTATGCCAGCCGGTTTACCTCGCTGACCACACCGGACGGCGCGAGGCAGCGAGACTTCCTGCTGGCCGATGTCTTTGGTGCGACCTTCGACGGCGAAACGAAGGAGGCCTACACCTACATCGCTCCGACCGGAGCGGGCAAGCGAGTCCTCGACCAGTACGACGATCAGTATCCGCTGGGCATGGCGAACCGCCAGGTGATGATCCAGCCGCACGAGAGCGCCAAGGTGCTCGGCCGACTCGCTCTGCCCTACACCGATCCCGCCGATCCGCAGCGGTTCGCCTCGATCCATAGCAATCCGCCGGGCCGGCCGACCGACCGTCCGGCGATCGTGCTCCACCGCTTCGGCAAGGGCCGGGCCATCTACGCCGCAGCGGACCTCGAGAGCCTCGAAGACCGTCGCTGGGTCTTCGCCAACCTGATCCGCTCACTGGCCCCGCGACGCGGATTTGCCTTCGAAAGCGATGCCCCCAAACCGGTCGAGCTGACGCTGTTCGATCAGCCGGAGCGGTCGCGAATGATCCTGCACGTGCTGAACTTCCAGGAGCCGATGCCGAATATCCCGGTGAACGACATCCACGTGCGGGTCCGCCTCGATGACCGCGCGCTCAAGGCGGTGACCGAAGTCCCCAGCCGCAAGAAGGTCCGGTTCAAGATCAGCAAAGGCTTCGTCGAATTCGCGATCGACCGCCTCGAGACCTTCCGCATGTTCGAACTGCGCTGCCGCTGATCCAGTGGCCCGGAGATTGCCGCCGATCATCAAGGACGCCAGAGCCTTCCATCCAGCCGTTGCCGCACGAATTCATCGGTCGCATTGGAATGGGTCGGTGCGTTATAATTGGTGTGACCTGTTTCCAGCCGGTGGGGGATGTGTCGCGTGTGGTGGATGCCGATAGCGCTGGTCCTGATCGGGGGGACGATCATGGCTCAGGACGAATCCAGGGATGGTCGCGCGGATGCTCTGCGGCGAACGATGGGGCAACTCGAACCGCTGCACAAACCGCTGGGCCCGCCGCGGCCGGGCGACTGGCTGGCCGTCCACCGCGAGCCGGGCCAGAGCTTCGACCAGTACATCCGCTCCCGTCCCACCGTGCCCACCTCGCGGCGGCGGGTGATCTACATTCAGCCGCTGGGCGATTTCACCGACGGCCAGCGGCGGGTGGTTGCCCTGACCGCCGAGCTGACCGAGGACTACTTCGACCTGCCGACGAGGATGCTGGAGAGCCTGCCGCTCAGCGTGATTCCGGCGCGGGCCCGCCGCGTCCATCCCGTCTGGAAGGTTGATCAGGTCCTGACCACCTACGTGCTGGACGAACTGCTTCGCCCGAAGCTGCCGGACGACGCCTTCGCCTGCATCGCGTTTACCGCCAGCGACCTGTGGCCCGGACGCGGCTGGAACTTCGTCTTCGGCCAGGCCTCGCTCCGCGAACGGGTCGGTGTCTGGTCGCTGTTCCGCAACGGCGATCCGGACGCGGGCGACGACGAGTTCCGTGCGTGCCTGCGGCGGACGGCCAAGACCGGCGTCCACGAACTGGGCCACATGTTCTCGATACTCCACTGCGTCGCCTTCGAGTGCGGTATGAACGGCAGCAACAGCGAAGCCGAGAAGGACCGCCGGCCGCTGTGGCTGGGGCCGCAGTGCCTGGCCAAGGTCTGCTGGGCGACCGGGGCCGATCCGGTGCGGCGGTATCGCAGGCTCCTGGCGTTCTGCGACGCGCACGGCCTGGAGGAGGAAGCGGACTTCTACCGCCGCTCGCTGGCCGCCCTGGGCCATCCGGCCACTTTGCCGGCGACCGCGCCGGCGATCGGCGATTGAGCGCCGCCGCGCCGGCCGCTACAATCGCCCGCATGGATCACAGCCTGCGACAGCACTGCGCCGAGTTGGATCGCTGCAACCAGCGCGGTGGACGGATGCTCTCGATCTTCGACCTGCTCGACGCCGGATCGCTCGATCTGGACCTGGCGACGTACCTGATGGCCCGGATCAGCCGCGGCGCGTCGCTCATGGTCGGGGCCTCGCCCGGCGGGGCGGGCAAGACCACGGTCATGGCGGCGCTGCTGAATCTGGGTCCGGCGGACCGGCCGCTGGTGGCGGCGACGCCCGAGGCGGTGCACGCAGCGGCGCGGTCGCCGTCGCGCCCTGGCTGCTACATCTGCCATGAGATTGGATCAGGCGACTATTTCGCGTATCTCTGGGGCGAAACGCTGCGCGGGTACTGCGGCCTGGGACGCCGCGGGCACATGCTGGCGACCAACCTGCACGCGGACGATCCGGCTGAGGCCCGCGATCAGGTCTGCGGCGATAATGCGGTGCCGATCGAGGATTTCAACCGGTTCGAGCTGATGGTCTTCCTGCGGGTCGATGGCGGCTGGCATCCGCGCCGGCGGATCGAGAGGGTCTATGCCGGCGATGGAAGTAACGGGCATCGGCTGATCTTCGACGCCGCAGCCGGATTGACTCCGGACCTCAATTCATCCGATTGTACCGGCGACGTGGCGTATGCCCAACGCTGCCGGCGGTTTCTCGAACACACGCTGGCAACGCCAACGCGGACGATCGAGCAGACCCGCCGGGCGGTGCTGGAGTTCTTTCAGTCCAGCCAGACCTGATCGCCGTGACGGACGACGATCTTCCCGCCCGCGATCTGGATGACATCACAACCCATCGTGACCGTCAGACCATCCAACGAATCGTCCGCCTGAATGCCGGTGACCTTCGGGCCGTCTGAGCGACGCAGCGGCTCGATGCACGCGATGAACCGAACGTGCTGTCCGCAGCGGGACAGCACCATCAGCGGCACGCGATCGGCCACCGAGGTGAACGGCCCATCACCCAGCGTTAACTCCGTGCCGACCTGCCCGGCCGCCGTCACAGCCGTTGTCAGATCATCGTCCTCAAATCGGACGACCAGCATCCCGTCGCTTCGACCGCAGCGGACGCTGTGGATGTACTCGCCGCCCGCGAGCCTGTCCTTGAGGGCGGTTGGATCAAGCGGCAGGTCCGTCTCGACACAGCGGGCCCGGTGATGGTAGAGCCAGTCGAATCGCCGCGGACGGTCGGCCCGCAAATCATCGACCACCAGCAGATAGTCCGGCGTCAGGCACAGCGTGCGGCGATGGCAAACCCCTTCGTAGGCTGTATCGCAGGCCAGCACGGCGGCGGCGCAGAACTCGCTGGAGCGAAAGCACTCGAGTCGTCCGCCCGTCGACTGCTGGGCCTCGCCATCGACCACCACCGTGTTGTGGCCGATCGTTGCCTTGTACCACCCGTTGTGGATCGGCAGGCGGTAGGCCTGGCTGACCGCGCATCCCGGATCGACGGCCAGTTCGCAGCCGTGGCCGTACAGCACGAAACTGAGTTTGTCCAGATGGGCGTGAAACCCGCGGTACGGGCTGAACGTCGCCGCTACGACCAGATCCGCCTGGCCCGACGTCCGCAGGATCACGTGGCCGGTATCGGGCAGGCTCATGCTCCCATAGGTCAGCCGGCCAGCCGGTGCGGCTTGGCGACCCAACAGCACGGTTGCCCAGATCGGCTTTTCCGGCAGGCACACGGCCAGTTCATCCGAAGGACAAGCGTGATAGGCGTGTTCGTAGAGATCGGCAAATTGCGGCGCGGTGACGCGGCTGACGTCGCCGAACCGCGGCAGCGCCCCGTCCGGCATCGTGCAGCGGATCGGAAGCACAAACGCGTTGATCAGCCGAGGATGCGACCACAGATCGATGCCCATCCGCCTCGCGCCCTCGACGGCGGCGACGACCCCGGTCAAGGCATAGAAGTGATACCCCCAACTGTCCTCCGTCCACATCCCTTCGGCGCTGATGCAGCGGTCCAACTGGAAGGCCACGCCGTGCTCCGGATCGTTGAGGGCCTGCTCGACCCGCTCGCGGTCGCCGATGACCGCTCCGCCCAAAAGCAGGGCGGCGTTGTGCCACGTCTGCCAGTTGCTCGTGCCCTTCCGGTTCTTCGCGATGTTGGCCAGCATCGGCTCGATCAGGCCTTCGCGGATCGCCTCCTGCTGCCGATCGGAGAGAAACCCGCGGACCAGGTCGAACGCCGGAGCGATGAAGCTCGCCATTGCGTTGGCCTCGTCGAGCGTCTGCTCGAACAGGTGCCCGCCCGCCCGCTCCGTCCACCCCTCAGTCTGGCGCGTCGCGCCGTGGTAGGGGTACGCCCGGTAGCGCTCGGCGTAACCGCTCAGCACCGCGGCGGCGTGCTCGCCAAAACGCGGCTCGTCGGTGATCGCGAATGCCCACGCCGCGTCGAGGGCCGAGGCGAGGTTGTCGCGGTGCCGGGCCTTGAACAGCACGTCGTCAAACGGCTCGCCGGAATACACGCTGCCGCAGCGAGGACAGCGGTGATGCGTCGCGTCAACCGTCTCCAAACCCATCTGGCACGGCTCGCACTGATACCACCAGTTGTGCTGTGAGCCGCGGGGCGGAAAGGCCAGCGGTTTGGTCAGCGCCGCTTCGGCGCGGCCGATCGCCTCGGCCACCGGCGCTCGCTGCGGACCGTCGGACCGCCAGGCGGTTCGCAGCCGCGAGAGTTCCTCAGCGGTGCAGGCGATCACGGGGTAGGATGGCTGATTCGAAATTTCAGACATTGACAGTTCAGTCCTCACATCGGCGAATAAGGTCCAGGGACTTGCGGCGGGTCAGGTTCGTCGCCTCGCGGGCCAGGCAACTGCACCAGTAGGCGTAGCCGCCCATGTCGTACTGCTCGCTGGTGGTCTGGTAAGCGCAATAGCCGTTGACCTGGTCGACCGTGACCAGGCGCCGGCCGAGGCTCTGGGCCCGCAGCCACTGCGACGTCTCGGCCATGCTCTCGCCCGGCAGACCGGCCAGCACGAGATCGCCCAACCGCACAGCCTGGAGCTCGACCCGCATCGCCCGTCGCCGCAGTTCGTCCTCCGACAACCCCGCCCAACGGTCGATGATCCGGTCCATGCACAGCCAGTGCTGGTGCAGGTCGGCCAACTGCTTGACCTGCCAGGCGGGAGCGTTGCTGCGGATCGCCGCTTCGAACTCCTGATGGACCTGCCGGGACCGCGGCTCGGCGGCGGCAATCTCATCGCGGCAAGTGGGAACCGTATCGCGAAGCGGCAGATCGAGGTCCGCATACACGACAGGGCCCAGGTCGAGCGGCCGCCACCGCGGCTTGCTATGCCAAGCCTCCAGCAAAGCGTCCGCAATGCCGCAGCCGATCTCGCGCGACCGGCGGTCGCCGGCGTCCGAACCGGCGGCGTGGCGGTTCCTGGTCGACAGATCGCCGCACGGGCCGCAGAGCGTTACGCCCACCCCGCCAAGCGTCTCTTCCAGTCGCCGACGCAGATAGCCCGGCCAGTCGAAGTGGTACCACAGGTCCTTCGGGTCGCCTCGGCCGAGGTCCCACGTGCAGTTGGCAAACACGTCCGCATGGGCGGCGAAACGGGCCAGGGTGCCGAGGACCTTTCCGCCGTCGCGCTGCCGCAACACCACGATCACCCCTTGCGGATCGGCTGGGCGGTCGAAGTAGATCGGCTTCTCGAACGCGGGCAGCTCCGGCTTGTAGCCGCACATCAGCATCAGCCCGGCGTCCTGCGTGAACGGCCGGCCGGCTTCGTCGAACTCCAAGCCGTGCCAGACCGTCACCATGCCCAGTCCGGGAACGTACTGCTCGCGGTTGAGGTTGAACCGATCGCCCAGATCGATCACCGCGAAAGAGACCTCAGCCTCGCACGCCCCGGCGATCGCCTCTTGGATGGCGGGCAGGCACGCTTCGACCAGCCGGTCGACTGGCTCGCCGTCGAGCTCCAGCGCGATCGGCGCCGAGTGATTCTGCAGCTCGTGCACCCAGATGCACTCGACCGGAATGCCCGTGGCCTCCGCGATCGCTTCGCGCCACGCCCGGCTGCTGCGGCGGAACATGTACGAAAAATCGAACGCCGCGATCAGCCACCGCCGCTCGCCCTCCGCCACGTAGACGAACCGCCCCTCGATATCCGTCTTGAACGGCCGCGTCGCCGCCCAAACGCCGTTGACCGCCGCTTTCGCCAACCCGCAAACCGCCATCGCGCGACTCCTGCTTCCCAAATCCTCCAAACCGCGAGATTCTACCCCTACTCCCCATCCTGTCCAGCCTTACCCGAAAATTAAACTTTCAAGACCTGACCCCATGGGGTCAGGTCTTGAAAGTTTAATTTTCGGGCGGACCGGCGATCAGTTGGCGGGCGATGCGGGTTGCGTGGCGGCGGTTGGGGTGGTTAGTTGTTTCCGCGGTGGGCGGGCTTGTTTGAAGAGGCGTTTTTTCTGCTCAGCGGTCAGCAGGGCTGTCTCGCGGTGGTTGTCCTTGAAGGTGTACCAGACCCATTTGGGGAAGCGCGGGTCGTCCGCGTCGGCTTGGGCCATGTCGGCCTTGTCGAACCGCAGGAGCTGGTAGACCCAGAAGTTGTGGTCGCGGCCGTCGCGGGTCTTTTCGTCGCCGCTGTGGATCAGGCCGCTGTGGATGAAGTAGCATGGGCCGCCCTTCTTGAGGCGGATGAGGTCTTCGGGACTGAAATCGAAGGTGTAGTAGCTATGAGGCTCATAGCGCGTTTCGCGGGAGACAAGGAACGTCACGACCGAGCCGCAGCCCGCCAGGCCGCCTCCTCCCGACATGATGTTCACGAGGAAGTCAGGTCGCTTGTCCCGATTGAGGTCGGCGCTGTAGACGGTGTAGAGGCAGGTGGTCATCTCGTTGACGGTGGGGAGCGACAAGGCTGCTCCGTGGCGGTCGAGGACGGTGATCTCCCAGCCGCCGAGGTCGGGCTCATCGACGACGCGCAGCCTCACGACGGGCGATCCGCCGGTCCTGGATTCGGCAAGGAAGACGATGCTTGGGTATCCCTTCTTGTCGCCGGACAGATACCGGTCCGCGATAACGGGGCACCTGCGAAGCGGAACCTTGCGAGGCATCTCGCCCTGGTCGAACGGACCGTACTCAGCCGGGTAGCCGCAAACGCGCGTCGCAAAGGCGATCAATAAAACCAACGCCAAAAAGCATCGGCGCGCCGAATGACGTGCGTCTGCGTTCCGATCGGTCATCGGGAATTCTCCTTTGCGTTATTCCACCGGCGGAATCGACGTCGGACGCCCGAACATGCGATTCTGCGTGTCCAAACCGGCGGCATAGGCTGCGCTGAGAAACGCGTCGGTGTCCTGGTGCCTGGAGTGCTGCATCATGACCTCCATGAGCACCGGTCCGCGGTATTCGGCTTGCCTCAGTGCGTTGCACATTTCCGGCCAGTCGATGAAGCCTTCGCCGGGGATCACGTGGTCCACGTGCGGCCGGATGCGATCGGAGAGGTGGACCATGAAGATGCGCCCGGCGAACTCGTCGATCAGGTCGAACGGCCGCGGACCGTCGATCTGGTCGTGCGACGAGTCGTAGCAGAGGCCGAAGCGCGCCGGATCGAGTCGATGCAGGGCGCGTCGGGCCAGTTCCGTGGCCGGACCCGGCAGGACGTTTTCGATCGCCAGCCGCACACCGCAGCCGTCGAGAACGGGAGCCAGCGCGTGGCACGCGGCGAGGACGGCGTCGAGCCGACGATCGACATCGTCCGAACCGCAGGCAAACGGCCCGGCGTGGGCCACCACGAATCGGGCGCCGAAGTCCGCCGCCGCCTCGATCGCCGTTCGCACGTCGCGCGCCGCATCGGCGCCGTCAAGCGGCGGAGCGTGCAGACTGGCGACGCCCAACGAGCACTCCGCCAGTTGGCTTTTGATCCGCCTCCTCGCCGCGCGGTCCGGATAGCCGGAATGGCCAACCCTGCCGCCGAGGGACACGGACGAAAACCCGGCCTGGGCGACGCACGGGATCTGCCGGTCCAGCGGCATCTGGTATTGGAACGACGTGGCAATCGAAATGTCCGTTTGTCTGGTCACTGCTCATCCACCAAGTCACTTGGGTCTGTCGTTACGAGCACCCGCCTATTGTCACTGCGGAACCTCCTACCGTCCAGTGCGGGCGGGCAAGGCTATGGAGTTGTCAAGCGTCGAGGCGGGCCGACGCGCGGGGGTGGAGGTTCCCGCCTGTTAAAGAGGCCACAGGTTTTCGGGAAATGCAAACGCGATTTTTGGGGCGGGGGCAGGAGGGCGGACAGGGATTTGCTCAGGGATTTGCGGGGCGTGCAGGAGTGTCCTGGGAAGGCGTTGACGGCTGGGGCGGATACTCTACGGCGCGGCTGTGCGTGGGGACGGGATCGGCGGTGGGCCATTGGAGGTCGAGGGTGAGGCGTTCGGCTGAGGTGTCGGTCTCGGCGAGGTCGAGGCGGCCGCTGCAGAGTTTTTCGATGAGCCGGCGGGCAAGGAAGAGGCCGAGGGTCGGCCCCTGGATCCTGGCGGGGTGGAAGAGGCGTTCGCGGAGTTCGGCGGGCTCGGGCAGAGGGTGGCGGGCGAGGAAGGAAACGCGGAAACAGAGGGTTGGCGCGGGGTCGTGGTTCTGGGAGAAGATCGCGATTTGCAGGGGCGATCGGCCGTGGATCATGGCGTAGTGCACCAACTGGTAGAGGGCGAAACGGACGCCCACGGGTTCGTGGGACGGGCGAACGGCGGGCAGCGTGGGGATGGGTTGGTTGTCGGGCCGTTCGCAGCGGAATTCGCCGATGCGCCTGGACCACTGGGGGTCGTGCCGGCCGGGACGGGAGAGGAGGTGCTGTCGGACGTCGGCGAGGGCCTCGTCAATCCATCGCGGAAGGTCGCTGCATTCGACTGCAATGGGAGCGGAACCCGGTCGGGCGGCCCGAAGGGCCTCGAAGAACCGCTGGATTTCCCGGAGACGTGGGCTCCGCTGGGCGTAGCGGTCGATTTTTTCGGCGATGCGGTCAAGGGCGGGGTCGGGCCGACCGTCGCGCCAGGCCGCGGCGAGGAGGTCGACGTCGTCGGCGATGGCGGTCAGCGGGTGGGTCCAGCGCATCAGGACCTGCCCGATGACGAAGAGGATCGCGGCGGTCAGGGCCAGAAGCAGGATCGGGAGCGACGGGACGGTTCGGGGCAATCCGCCGGCAAGAAGCCCGTGGACGAGGATGATGAGGGCGGCGGCGGACCAGGCGAGTGCGACGCGGCCGAGTTCCTTAGCGGTGATTCGGGAGCGCGAGACGCTGCGCAGCGGGTGGGCAAGCCACGACAGGAGGTTCGACGAGGGAAGGACCTGTGGGACGGCCAGCGACCAGTTCAGATGCTCGTTTCCGAAGCGGTCGGCGAGGATCCGTTCCTCGTCGCGCAGGGCCGGTGCGTAGGCCCAGAAGAACAGGAAGGGGTAGAGAAAGACCAGGACGATGTTGCCGCTGAGCAGGCAGAGGGCGGCGTCGACGAGGAAGTTGGCCAGATAGTAGGGGTGTCGGACCAGGCTGTAGACGCCGTCGGTGCAGAGCACCTCGTTACGGACGAGGGTTGCCTTGGTCAGGATTCGCAGCAGGCTGGCGGCGGCGAGGACGATGAGGGCCGTTGCGATGAGCCAGGCCGGCGCGGGGAAGAACGGGGCCGAGCCCGCGGCCAGCAGGATGACCACGTCTCGCAGGTTGCCACGGTGCAGCGAGTTTTGTTTCACAGGCACAATCCATACGACAGCAAGCCGGTTGTTCGGAAGTCCGCAGATATCCAAGCCCCGCCTATCCGTTTTACGGCAATGCAGTTATTGTATCATGTTGCCGACCGATTGCACGTGATTTTTTCGCGGAGTCGCGGATGGAAGGGGGTGGCGCTGTGGTGGCGGAAAGGGCCCCACGCCCCGGCGGTCGCGGCTCTCTGAAGGCGATGGGCGGCAATGGGTTGTGGTTCAGCGGCGGTTTTTGTCGGCGACGTGTCGGATGATGTCGGCTGCGAGTTGGCAGTGGTCGGGGGTGTATTTTTCGCAGAAGGTGGCCCATCGGATGAAGGTGTCGAGGAATTTGGCGGCGGTCGGGCAGGTGTCGGGGCCGTAGTGGTAGCGTCGGGAGGCGGGCGGCATGGAGTAGGGATAGGTTTTCTCGGCTGCGGCTTTCTGAAGGAAGGTGAGGGCGGCGCGCATCAGGTAGTAGCGTCCGGTGCCGATGGCGGGGATGTCGGCGGCGCACTGTTCGGCGAACTGGTCGGTGGTGCAGGTGAAGGCGTGGGGGTCGATGGAGAAGCCGGCCATCCAGCAGGAGTAGACGTCGAGGTAGTCGGGGATCGGCAGGGGGGTGATGCCCGGGATCTCGGCGAGGAGGTTGGTGAGGAGGCGGATCATCTGGTCGCGCTGGGCGACGTTTTCGGGGGCGATTTCGAGCTGGGCCAGGCAGATGGCGGCGGTGCAGGCGGGCATGCGGTAGGCGTATCCGGCGGCGATGTGCTTTCGTCCGAAGCCCGGTTCGGCGGCGGCGCCGCGACTCTGGCCGATGAAGCGGATTCGTTCGGCGAGTTCGTCGTCGTTGGTGATCAGGCATCCTCCGACGTCGGAGCCCATGGTTTTTTCCGAGTCGAAGGAGAATCCGGCGGCGTGGGACATGGTTCCGGCGAGTCGGCCCTTGTAGCGGCCGAAGACGGATTGGCAGGCGTCTTCGTAGACGATCAGGCTGTGTTTGGCGGCCAGTTCGTTGATCGGGTCCATGTCGCAGATGATGCCGGTCTTGTGGACGACGAGGATGGCGCGGGTGCGGTTGGTGATGCAGGGTGCGATGGTTTCGGCGCTGAAGTTGACGGTGTTGGGCGCGGTGTCGGGGAAGACGGGGATCAGGTGCTCCTTGACCAGGCCCATGATGGTGCCGTAGTCGGTGACGGGCGAGACGATGACCTCGTCGCCGGGATCGAAGCCGAGGGCGGCGGCCAGGACGTGGAGGGCGGGTGTGCAGCCGGGGGTGGCGATGCAGTGTTTGACGCCCATCGCCTGGGCGAAGGCCTTTTCAAAGCGGCCCATCATATCGACGATCAGGCCGCTTTCGACGACTTCCTGGACGTATCTGGCGGCGTTTGGGCCCATGATGCGGGGGAAGGGGTTGGGCAGCGAGCCCTTGAGGCTGGTATAGGCGGCGGCGCCGTAGGCGGCACGGTCGAGCTTCTTGGCTGAGGTCATCGGGAGTTCCTTTCGTTGAGGATGTAACGGACGACTTCGTTGGGTTCGGCGAGCCAGACGTCATCGCCGCCGACCCGGCGGACGGTTTCGAATCGCTGATCGAGTTGTTCGGTGGTGCAGTCCTTGGCGGGATGGATGGGCTGGCCGGGGGTTGGGCAGTGGCAGTAGTCGATGATCCAGCCGCCGGCGTCGGCGGCTTGGTGGAGTCGCTTGTAGGGATCGAAGGCCGAGTGGAAGGGCGGGGGATACTGGGTGTGGAGGGGGCAACGGGCGAGGCGGAGCAGGTCGGTCTGAGCGGTGTTGATGTCGTCGTAGATGGTGAGGTTGGCGAGGTAGCCGGCGTCGGCGGCGTGTTGGTGGACGATGGGCTGGTGGCTGTTGTCGCCGGGCAGGCAGAAGGTGGTCACGGGCATGCCGAGTTGTTTCTCCAACAGCGTGCGGCTCTCGTAGAGTTCGAATTGGACGTTGTCTTGGGTGATCAGGGCGTGGGTCATGCCGTGGCAGGAGACGCCCCATCCCTCGTCGCGGAGCTGTCGGATTTGTTCGGCTGAGAGGATCATCATGCCGTTGTAGCTGCTGCCGGGGACGTTTCGCGGGACGCCGATCTGCGAGGCGACGAGGGCCACGTGGCCGGGAATGCCGTATCGCCGGTGAAGCGGGACGGCGTGCTTGAGCAGGTCGGCGCAGCCTTCATCGTAGGTGATCGAGTAGACCCACTGTTTTCCGTTTTTCCAGGTCATCGCTGGGATTCCATCCAGGGTTCGTTGAATTCGGTGCTATCTCCCATGTTATCCGTTGCCGAGGGTTTGTCGCTGGACAAAACGATGAAAGGCGTGCACAATCCTACGGTCGAGGCGGAGGGGTCGGCCGGTTCGGCGTGCCCGCCAACCGCGTCGAACGGGCGCTTTGGGGGCGATTGGCGCGGTTCGTCAGGGTCGCTCGGATCATGCACGATGGCCGTATCGGGAGGGGGGCAGTTTGCCGTTGTGGGGGCGGGGCGGATAGACGAGAATATCGGGCATAGGATTTATGGCGGCCGTGGAGGGTTCACGGGCGGCGAGCGACCTGAATCGGGAGATCACATGACGACGCTGGAACATGGCGGACCGGAGATACTGAAGCTCAAGAAGCTGGCGCAGGCGAAGCGATTCGACGAGCTGGAGGCGGCGTGGATTGCCGCGGCGGAGTCGGGCGATATGAGCACCGAGGACGTGATGATCGTGCTCGGGGTGCTGGTGCGTCAGAAGGAGACGGCGACGGCGGAGACGCTGGCGTGGTGCCTGCTGAGCGCCTGGAGCGAGCGGAAGGGGGCGCCGGCGACGCTGGTGGCGGCCAAGCGGATCGCGACGGCGTTGGAGGGCGGGAGCATTCGATCGGAGACGGCTGAGTTGTGCCGGAAGGTTTACGCCGAGCTTCCGAACCGCGATACGCTGATCGATATGACGGTGCTGCGGGAGGCGACGCCGCTGGCGGAGGCGTTGGCGGAGATGGAGCTGATGGCGGCGTTGCCGCCGGGGAGTTTCGTCCGCGACCGGAACCTCAGCGCGCCCGGCCAGGTGGTCGGGCTGGACCCGGAGCGCAAGGCGTTGATCGTGAATATCGGCGGTCAGGAGCGGCGGTACGAGGGTCAGTCGCTGGGCCGGCTCTCGGCGATGGCGGCGGACGATTTCAAGGCGCTGCTGATTTTCGACCGGCCGCGTCTGGCGGCGGTGGCGGCGGAGGACCCGGAGCGGTTCACGATGTTGATCCTTCGGGAGTTCGGGCCGGCGCTCAAGTTCCGGGAGCTCAAGGCCCACGTGGCGGAGATCATCGGGGAGTCGGCGTGGTCGTCGTGGTGGTCGGAGGCGAAGCTGCGGATCAGCCGTTCGCCCATGATCGACATGAGTTCGAGCAGCCAGCCGACGTTCGAGCTGCGGAACCGTCCGATCAGCCACGCCCAGTACATTCGCCACCAGCTCGACACGGCGGGCAATCTGGATGAAAAGTGTGCCCGGGTGTTCGATTACGCCCGTGAGCTGTCGGCGGGCGCGGAGGCGGACGGCGAGGTCGTGGCGTTTCTGGACACGGAACTGGCCCGGGCGGCTGGGGAGTCGAAGGAAGGGTACGTGAAGGTGGCGGTCGAGGCGGCCCGCGAAGAGCTGGCCCGCGCCGCCGGTCGTGAGTTGGCGGCGCCGGCGGTGAAGCTGGCGGAGGTGATCGCGGGGGAGTCTGACCTGTCGGTGATGATGACGCCGGCGACCAACGATGAGGTGGCGCGGTGCGCCCTGTCGTGGGCTCGCGGGCAGTTGGGGGAGAACTGGAAGCCGTTTTTCGCCGACATCTTGCCGGGCAGTCCGGCGGCGGTGTGCGAATGGCTTGCCCAGGAGTTGCTGGCGGCAGGGGAAGGGCACCGTCTGGCGGTGTCGGCGGAGGCGGTGGTGGGTTCGCCGGATCGTTACCCACGGGCGGCGCTGTGGTTGTGGAAAGCGGTGACGGGGAGCCCGAAGGCGGCGTTCGCGGAGCGGATTGACGGGGCGGCGGCGTTGAACGCGGTTTTGGCGGCGGCGGCGGTGGTGAAGCGCACCCCGCCGTTCGCCGACGGCGAGTACGTCAAGAAGGTGGCGGCGATGATCCGAGGGGCCCTTTCGGCGGGCAAGTTCGAGCCGGTTCGGGTGGTGCTGGAGGACACCAGCGCCGAGCGGGTCGGGTGTTTGCGGGAGGTGGTGCAGCGGAACCCGGGGCTGACGGAGATTCTGCGGAACGACCTTCTGCGGGTGTTCCACCACGCCCATCCGAAGCTGTTCGTCAAAGAAGTGCCGGCGTGGCAGGAGGATGCGATCTACACGACGGCGGAGGCGTTCGGGCGTCAGCAGGAGGCGTTCGCGCACCTGGTGAACGTCAAGATCGCGGAGAATGCCAAGGCGATCGGGGAGGCGGCGGCTCGGGGCGACCTGTCGGAGAACGCGGAGTTCACGGCGGCTTTGGAGGAGCGGGACCGGCTGACGGAGCGGGCGACCCGGATGCGTGAGGAGTTGACGAAGGCGAGGATTCTGGAGCCTGGATCGGTGCGGACGGACCACGTGACGATCGGGACGCGGGTGCGGGCGGAGAACGTCCAGAGCGGCCAGGTCGAGGATTTCACGTTTTTGGGTCCGTGGGACGCCGAGCCGGAGCGGCGGGTCTTTTCGTACCAAGCCCGGCTTTCGCAAGCATTTATGGGAAGGAAGGTCGGTGAGGTGGTGGAATTCTCGGCTGAGGGAACGAACCTGAACTGGAAGATCGCGGAGATCGAAGCCGTCGTGTGACCCCCCGGTCGGTCGGCTGCAGATCCAAAAAGAAAGGGAAGCCGTCCTGCGACGGCTTCCCTTTTTCAAGTTTTTGCGGAAACGAGTGGTCTAGTAGCGTCCACCGCGACCGCCACGGCCGCCGCCGCCGCCGTACCCACCGCGGCCGCCGCCACCGCTGCCGCCACGGGGACGGTCTTCGCGGGGCCTGGCCTCATTGACGGTGAGGGTCCGGCCGTTGACTTCCTTGCCGTTGAGGGCGTCGATCGCGGCCTGGGCTTCGTCATCGTTGCCCATTTCGACGAATCCGAAACCCTTGCTGCGGCCGGTGCTGCGGTCGATGATGACCTGAGCGCTTTCGACGGTGCCGTAGGCGCCGAAGAGTTCTTCCAGCGACGAGTCATTCGTGTCGTAGCTCATGTTGCCCACATACAGTTTCTTGCCCATAGCATTCTCCAATGACTAGGCGGTTCCGACCTGAGTTTTACTTTCCAGGTCAATACGAAAGGGGTCATAATTCCGACCCGGGAAGGCGGTTAGGCGACTGGCGGTTTTTGATGGGATCATGAAAGTAATCTGTCAATGCCCTGCTTCATTCGACTGACCAACCGATGATATGATAGCATGACCCTGGATATTTATCAAACGTAAAAAGAGCAAGGAAATTCGTTTTTATTTGTCGGTCGTTTTCTGACCAACAGCGAGTGATGGGCGACACCGGAATACATTCTTCTATAACTGTATATTATATAATAATTACTGTAATGTTAACTCTATGGCGCCACGGGCATCAGCAAGGGCGATTCGGTCACTCCCTGGTCACCTGGAACGCAAAAATTTTCATATTCTTCATTTCGAACCGCAGGTAGACTGCTTTGCCCGTCAAAACCGAAAGATCGCCGTTGCCGCGCCAGGTGACGGGAGCGTCGGTGCGGTTGGCGGTGACGGGGTCGGCGTTTTCGAGGCGGAAACCGGGGATGCCGGGCATGGCGCCGAAGTGGCCGCCGAGCGGCGGGTGTTCGGTCAGTTCGACCTTGATGTAGGCGTCGGCGGCGCCGCCTTCCTTGCGGCTGCAGTTGATGCGGAGGCGATTGCCTTCGAGGAGGAATTCGCGGGTCAGGAGGAAGCCGGTCTGGTCGCCGGCCTCCTGGGCGGCGAAGCGGTCGCGGCGGATCATGGCGACGCCCATGCCGCCGGCCATATTTTCATCGTATTGCGGGGCGACGGTGCCGGTGAAGTAGATCAGGAGGTGGTCGCCGTGGGGGACGGGGGGGCAACTGACGGTGATTTGTCCGCCGTCCCAGTCGCCTTCGCGGCCGCGGGCCAGGAAGGGCTGACGCGACCAGAACCGCTGCCAGTGCAGGCCGTCGCGGCTGACGGCCAGGCGGGTCTCGTTGGCCCCGCGGTCGTCGCCTTCCATGGCGTGGTAGAGCATGAGGAACTGGCCGGCGTAGCGGAAGACCAAGCAGGCGTCGTAGTCGGGCGTGTCGCGTTCGTCGGGGACCATGACGGTGCGCGGGTAGGACCAGTGGACGAAGTCGTCACTGGTCATGGCGGCGACGCGGCGGCGCATGTGGCGGTGGGCGATCTTGCGGCCGGCTCCGTACATGTGGATGGGCCGGCAGTAGAGGATCCAACGCTTCCGCTCCGGGTCGTACACGACGTGGTTTTCGCAGTCGCTGTGGTAGTCGAGGATGTGGTTCTCGCCGGTGAGCTTCCAGCGGAGGCCATCGGGCGAGACGGCGAGGTTCACGCCGCTTTGGAGTTCGCCGGCGAGCGGCCGGGCCTCGAGGCAGATCATCTTGTAGCGTCTGGCCTGGTCGGTTTCGGCTTCGTCTCGCCAGACCTGTACGCCCTGGACCCGCTGGCGGTGCGTGCCGCAGTAGACGATGTTGGTTTTTTTGAAACCGGGAAAGTCGCAGACGTCGAGCAGGGGTTTTTGCCAGTTGAAGCCGTCGTCGCTCTCGGCGTAGCCGATGTAGTAGACCGGTCCGGCGGCGCCGTAGTAGTTCATCATGGAGATGCACTGGTACCACATGCGGTACTTGCCGACGGTTTGGTCGTAGATGACGTGCGGCCGGTAGGCCAGGTCGCCTTCCCAGGGTTTGTCGCGGACGAGGATGGGATTGCGGATGAACTTTTCGGGCCGTTCCAGGACGCGGGCGAGCCGCCAGCGGTCTTCGACGATGTGGTCGTCAAGCAACAGGTGCGTGCCGCAGCCGATTTGCAACGGCTGGCCGGCGAAGTAGTCGTGCTCGGTCATGTCGAGTCTCCCAGTCGGACGCCATCATCGACGCGGAACGTACCGCTACGGACCATTGTATCATGCCAACGGCGGTTATGAACCGCTATCGTGCGTACGCAAAGTCGAAGGCGAAGAGGGTGGCGTTGGTCAGTTCGATCCGGACGTGGAGGGACCGGTTTTCGGGTACGGTCGGCCAGCGGCTGATGTTGTTCCAGCGGAGGGGCGCAGCGAGATGGTCGCCGGCGATGGGCTGGCACTGGTCGAAACCGTATCCGGGGATCGGCTCGCCGTTTTCGTAGGTCAGCGCGGCCCGGAGGCATCCGTTGGGCTCGGTGACGGCGTTGAGGGTCAGGCCTTCGACGCGTCTGGTGCCGGGAGTCAGGATGATCCGGTTCGACAGGTACGAGCGGTAGCCCATGATCCGGTCGCGGGTCCACTTGGCCAGACCGATCCTGGCGAAGCCGCGAAGTTCCTTGAGGGTCTTGACCCACTGGGCGTAGTCGATGCCGTGGCCGCAGTGGCCGTGACGGTCGATCGTGCCGGTGAAGTACAGCCGCGTTTCGTCGCCGACGTGGATGGGGTTCGAGGCGGTATAGAGCGCGCCGCGGGCCCAGGCGGGCGCGTCGTCGGCGCAGAGCCAGTCGGGCCGGCCGGGCAGGTGATGCCAGCAGCCGCCGCGTTCGAGTTGGTAGACGATGGAGATATCCACCCGGCCCATCACGCCGATGCACTGGACGGGCAGTTGGTGGCGGAAGGTCCAGAGGAACCCGACGGTGGGGCCGTCGGTGGGCATCAGGCCCGCGCCGTAGTAGTCGGCGGAGGCGAAGCCGCGAAGCCTGGCGTGGTGGTCGTCGTACTCGTCGGGTATCAGGGCGCTGACGGGCTGGGAGGGTTGGCCGTCGATCCACTCAGCGAGAGCCAGCGGGCGAACTGGCGGAGATTTGGCATGTTGGGCATTGCGGTTTTCACGGCCTCCGGCGGATGACACGCTGGGTTTCCAGTATGGCTGGGGGATTTGGTCCGTCAAGTTTTTCTCTTGCGCGGGATCGGGTGTATGTCTGACGGGGGTTCAGGGATGTTCCGCGGCGGGATTCAGGGGTTTGGCCGATTGTGGCGGATGGGCGTTTCGCATAGGTTGGACGTGCCAACTGTATGGGGGGCCGAAGGCGGATGCACGGAGGGTTCCGGGCCAGCCGCGGCGCGCTCCCGTTCTGGAACCGTATAAGGAGGTATCCGATGGCCATTGCCGACGTGGTAAAAGTGACGAGCCTGACCAACGTGGACGTGTACAACCTTCAGGACGAGAAGGTGGGGACGATCCAGAACCTGATGATCGACGCGGAGCGCGGCTGCATCGCCTACGCGGTGCTGTCGCACGGCGGGTTCCTGGGGATCGGGGACAAGCTGTTCGCGATTCCGTGGTCCTCGCTGGGTCTGGACACCGACCGCGGGATCTACACCATGGACGTGTCGCGGGAACGGTTGGAGAACGCACCGGGGTTCGACAAGGACAACTGGCCGAACATGGCCAACGAGGAGTGGGGCCGTCGCGTGCACGAGTACTACGACGCTGAGCCGTACTGGCTGCACGTCTAAAGTCCGACAGGCAGACCAACCGGCAAGGTGGGCCGTTTCGGCTCGCCTTGTCCTGCGCGCGGAGATTCCGCCCGGACCCTGCGCAGCGGGCTATTTGGTCATGGCCAGTGACAGGGCGACCAGTCCGGCGACCCCGAGGGTGCAGGCGAGGCAGGCGGTTCGGCTGAGGCGCTCGCGGTAGAGAACCCGGGCCAGCAAGAGCATGATGACGGCGGGCCCGGCGATCACGAACGGGAAGACCAGTTCGGGTCCAAGGCGGGGCAGGACGGTCAGCACGGCGAAGGCGATGGCCACCTGGAGGGCCCCGTTGACTGATCCGAAGATCAGTTCGTTCCCGCGGAGTTGCGTTTGGCCGAGGCGCAGAATCGCCGCGGCGAGGATCGCCGCAGAGATGCAGTTGAACGCGCAGATCAGGGCCAGGGGCTTGGCCGGGTCGTGAATGCTGGCCACCAGTTGGCCGGTCATGCAGAGCCCCGACAGAACCCAGCAGAGGACCGCCCAGATCAGCCATCGAAGCGAGACGCTCCTGGTGTTGGCGGGGTTGCCATCGGTGGGGCGGTTGAAGGCGAAAGCGATCAACGAACCCAGCACCAGGACCAGGCCCGCTCCCAACTCGTTGGTGAACGGCCGGGGCTGAAGCCACAACGCCCCCAGCGCCACCGGCCAGACCAGGCCCATGTTGTTCATCGCGACGGTCGGCCCGGCCGGGCCGATCCGCAGGCAGTGCATGGCGATCAGACAATAGCCGACGCCGTAGCCGAGGGCGACCAGGGCCCCAAGGCCCCAGACGACCGGGTCGTCGAGCGGCTGACCGAGGGCCAGGGCCAGGATCCCGGAGATGACCGCCCCGCTGAGGGCGACCCAGAAGCCGAAGGCGACGGCGCGGCCGCCGCCGTCGAGGATGCGGCGATTGCCCAGCCAGATCAACGTTCCACAGATCACGCCGAGGGCGACAAGCAGTGCATCCATGTGAATGGGCCTCAATCGGATGAGGTGGCGGCGCGGGCCATGGCCTCGACGTTTTGCGGCGGGACGTTGGGCAGCAGGGCCTCGTGGCTGGGGCTGACAATCAGGCATGGGCCAAGGAGCTTTTTGACCCGCCGGACCTCGGCTTCGATCTGGTCGGGCGAGCCGTGGACCAGGAGCTGCTGGGTGTCGATGCCGCCCATGAAGGCGATGCGGCCCTTAAAGTCCCGGGCGAGGGTTTCGGCGTCCATGTTGGCGGCCAGAGCCTGGAGCGGGTGAAGGCACTCGACGCCGGCGTCGATGAGCCGGTCGATGACCTTGTGGATGGCCCCGCAGGAGTGGAGAATGACCTGGTAGCCGTGACGGTGGGCCTGGTCGGTGAACTTGCGGAACCAGGGCATAATGAACCGGTCGAATTGGGTCAGGCCGCAGATCAGGTCGAGCTGGGTGCCGAAGTCGTTGCCGAAGAAAAAGCCGTCGATCTCGTCGCGGGCGGCCTCGAAGAGCCGCTCGTTGGCTTCGTAGTAGAACCCGCAGACGCGGTCGGTGACGGCCAGGACCAGTTCGGGGTTGTCGTACATGTTCATCATGTAGCTTTCCATGCCGAACAGGTCCATGACGTTGTGGTAGAAGGGGGTCCAGAAGCCGCTGGCCCGGTAGACGTCGCCGGCGTTGCGGAGGGCGGCGACGCAGTCGTCGAGGTGGAGGTAGTCGGGATTGGGCCAGGGGAACTGCTCGACGGCGGAAAGGTCGGTTGCGTCGGCGAAGGGTCCGGGCTCGCCGTGGCGTTTCTTGGAGAGCCCGAGATCGAACATGCCGCGGCCGTCGGGCGACCGGTAGGTGCTGGCAAACTCGTGCGGGCCGATCCAGCGGAAATCGTCGTCGAGTTTGCGGCGGAGTTGCTCCGGCGTTTGTGTGCCGAAGTAGCGGTGGTACAACGGCCAGGTCTCGCCGTGGGGGTTGCCGATCCAGAATCCGCAGCGGTCGGCGGCTTGGCCGGAGATAATGGTGCGGATGCGTTGACGATGAGTCATCGTGGACCTCCTTTAGTTGGGGCTGCCGTGCATCAGTTGGCTCAAGGGTTTATCGTCATGGCAAGGGGCGGTCAAGGGAAATGTGAACTGACTGGACTCCGGCATCCGTCCGGCTAGAATGTTGCCCAAGAATGCGGCAAGGGCCGCGACCGACAATCTGCAAAGGACCGCATCGGACGGCAGAAAGGACCACGACATGCCCGGCTTGATGCTCAACGAGGACGACAGCCACTTTTATGCGTGCCGACCGCCGGAGAAGATCAACCGCGACGGCGTCTACGAGCTGGTGGACCACTACATCAGTCCGCCGATGAAGGAACTGATCTTCAACGTCAACGCCATGCGGGCGAATTTCCCGAGCCGCGTCTGGCCCCGGGTCTGGGACGGGTTCGATCCGGGCCAGGGGCTCGATCAGCCGAAGCTGCGGGCCGTGCCGGCGGAGCATCGGCAGCGCGTCTGGGAGATGTACCGCAATCTTTCCTCGCTGGACATTCCGCGGTGCTGGATCGAGCGCGTTCGGCATCATGGGCGATCGGCTTGGCTTTCGGTCCGAATGAACGACGTCCACGACGTGGACAACCTCGATCTTCCCGGGCACAGCCCGTTCTGGCGGGATCATCCGGAATACTGGCGGGTTCCGGATCCGCAGCGATTCACGACGTGGACGGACCGGGCGTTCGATTACGGTCACCAGCCGGTCGGCGAGTACTTCGTGAGCCTGATCGAAGAGGTGTTCGATCGCTATGACGTCGACGGCTTGGAACTGGACTGGATGCGGTTTCCCCTGCATTTCCGTCCGGGATTCGAGGACGAGGGGCGGGAGATTCTGATCGACTTTCACCGGCGGGTCCGGGCCCTGGCGGATTCTCACGCGGGGCGGCGCGGCCATCCGATCAGGATCGGCGTGCGGGTGCCGTCGCGCCCGCAGACCGCATGGGCGATGGGGCTGGACGCGGTCGCCTGGGTCAAGGAGAAGCTGGTCGACCTGGTCGTGATCACGCCGTTCTGGCCAACCATCGAGTTCGACATGCCGATCGAGCTGTGGCGGGAGCTGCTGGCGGGCAGCGGCGCGACGCTGGCGGCGGGCTTGGAGATCTGCGTGCGGCCGTCGCCGAAGGTCTGGCCGAAGCACGACGATCTGGTGCTGAACACAGCGGAGACCGCGCTGGGGGCGGCGGCGTCGCTGCTGGATCGGGGAGCGGACCGGATTTACCTGTTCAACTACATGGACAGCGGCACGACGGTGCAGGATCCCGACGACTACCGATCCATCCTGAACCGGGCGGGCGACCCCTCGACGATTGTGGATCAGCCGCGGCGCCACGTCGTGACGTACAGCGACACGGTGGCGCCCGGAGAACCGGAGGCCCTGGCCCTTCCGTCGCTGTGCCGCGCCGGTCAGCCGTCGCGTTTCCGCCTTCACATCGGCCCCAAGCCCGAACGCGGCACGGCCCGCGTTTTTGTCGGATGCGGCGAGAACGGCAACCAGGACACTTCGCCGCTTGAGGTCCATGTCAATGGAACTCGGTGTACGCCTGGGGAGTATCCCTTGCCCAGACCGATCCATCCTGTGGTTCGCCAGGTTCGCGGGTTCGCGATTCCGGAAGGTATCCTGCACCGAGGCTACAACTGCGTGGAGGTTTCGAGCGCCAGTCCCGATCCGCACGAGGTCTTCTGGATCGAGATCAGGATCGAGCCGGCGTAGGGCTGGCGGCCGATTCGGCTGCCTATTGGGGGGACGGTGGTCTGTCGCGTTGCGGGTCGGCGAGGGCGGCCAGTTGGACGAAGAGCTTCTGGCGGGCGGTCAGTCGCGGGTCGTTGTGGGCCACGGGCTTGCCGTCGATTCGGTAGGCTTCAAGCCAATCGGCGTTGTCGGTTCGGCGGTCGGTCATGATGGATCTCTGGATCAGGAGGCCAGGGCCCAGAGGTGGCTGGTGTCGGCGTTGGCCCGCAAGGCGTTGAGGACCTTCTGGTACTCGTTGGGGCCCTGGGGGCGGAGTTGCGGTCGCGTGGCGTCGGTGTTCTCGGTGTTGCGTCCGGTCGAGAGCCAAGGCTGCGTGTGCTGTCGTGTCTTGAACATTCGTGATCTCCCCTTTGTGGTTGCGACAGACAAGGAATGCAAACCGCGTGCCGAAGGAGGAAGGATTCTTTTTGGGTTTAGGAGGCGGTTGCGCGGCGGGAGCGGTGGGGGATTTGCCCCGATTGGGTCATTAGTGGGGGAAATTCCGCAGCGGTGATGGGTTATCGGTCGTGGCGTCGGATGGGAGATTGGCCCGATGGGTGGTGGGAGTTTTGCTCACCCGGGATTCAGGTGCGTCACTGATTGCGGTTGAGGCTGCGCGGCTGTAGCTTGATTGGCACAGCCGGGCAGGGCGTTGAGGTGCTTATCGTTACGGCGGGAGAACAGCCGCCAGTTGTGGATCGGACGAAAGGGGGCGCCGATGGCGATCGGGAGAATCTACAAGGGGTCGAGCCTGCTGGACGTGAACGTCTACAACCGCCAGGACGAGAATCTGGGAACGATCACCGAGGTGATGGTGGACGTGGATGTCGGCTGCATCGCCTACGCGGTGCTGTCGCACGGCGGGTTTCTGGGGATCGGCGAGCAGTTGTTCGCGGTTCCGTGGGCGGCTTTGGAGTTGGACGATCAGCGTGAGGCGTACGTACTGGACGTGACGCCGGCGCAACTGGAGCAGGCGCCGGGGTTCCAGCGTGACGAGTGGCCGGACATGACGGATGAGGCATGGGGCCGGCGGGTACATGAATTCTACCATATCGAGCCGTATTGGCAGCACGTCTGAGCTATATGAATGGAAGGTGATCGACGCCGATCCTTGTTCGCTGACGAGAGCCGATGCGAAGGGGAAGCCTCGGCCGGAGGCTGGAGATGGATCGGCGTTGCGACCAGAGATACAGCAGGGGATGTGGCGAGAGGCGGGCGTCCCGCAGAGGGCGGTGGGATGCCCGCCCGACTCTTGGCCGCTGGGTGCGGGGTTGGAGTCGCCTGGGAGGAACGGGAGGATCGTCATGACTGGCACACTGAGACAATGGTGGTGGGCGGGATTGATCATGGCGGCGGTGGTCGCGGCGTGGGGTTGCGAGCATTCGCCGTGGCGGTGGGAGCAGCGGGACAAGGTTTCGTACCTGCGCGGGCCGTACAACTATGACTTCTGGAACCGGCACAATGAGTCGTACCGGTTCGGCTCGACAATTCACTTTGCCCATGGGATTCAGCACGACATCCTTGAGACCACGCCGCTGGCCGAGCACGTGAAGTGGGACGAGTGGACCAACGGCCGGTACGTGGACAAGTCGTATGACAAGATGCGGCTCGAGCCGCACATGATGTACTGGGGGCCGTACGTTTTCCAGGGAGCGTGGAAGCTGTACTGGTCAATTGACTGGACGCACATGCACCACGAGCAGACGTATGACGTGCTCAGCTCGCCGCAGATCGCCTGGCCGGACAAGGACCCCTGGACGGTGCGGTCGGTGGGCTACTACCTGGAGATGTCCGAATGGGCGCGGAGCCCGGCCCCGCTGGACCTGACGATGCGGCGGGCGGGCACCATGATGAAGCCGTACTTCACGTACTTTCGCAACTACTATCCCAAGTCATCCAATTACTTCTTCGTGGCTCACTGGTGGCACCCGGTGATCTACGAGGCGATGATGATCGCGGGCAACGACGACGAGCAGAGCGTCTCGGTTCAGCAGGCCCAGAACCTGCTGCCGGTGGCGCTGGAGGACCGGCCGCTGCGAATGCTGCTGTCGCGTGAGATGATGCCGCGGTATTCGCGCATGTCGCCGGCCTCGGCCAACATCTTCGACAACCTGCACATGCTGCACGGGATCGCCTACGACATCCTGGCCTACGAGGGCTGGACGATGGACCAGAAGCGTGCGGAGCTCTACCGGGTGCTGAAGGCGATGAGCTACCAGGAGGGTGACGAGCAGTACGTCCGGACGTTCCCGCTGCCGCACCCGGAGATGGACCCGCGGGTCTACTACGAGTGGATGAAGCCGGTGGAGGGCTCGATGAACGAGATCATGTTCACCATGCTCCAGGAGATGTGGCCGATGATGAGCCCGGATGGGAGCGGCGAACTGCCGCCGGAGGTGGTCGACCAGTTCTGGAAGAAGATGACCCCGGGCCTGCAGGAGGGCGAGGTCGAAGGGTCGCTGCACGATGCGATTATGGCGGTGGCCCCGAACATCAAGATGATGCCGGAGGCCAGCGAACCGGGCGTTCCGGCGCAGAAGATGATTGACGCGATGGTGGAGGCATGGACGAGCCGGTTGCCGGAGATTCCGGAGGTCGAGCCGTACCCGATGGCCGAAGACCCGGTTTTGCCGCCGCTGGAGAAACCAGCCGACGGGGTGATCGCGCCGTTGGACCCCAACGACGTGCAACAGGCGAAGCGCGGATGGTGCCTGACGTGGTAGACGTGCGGAGGAGGAAGAACGATGAACGCGACGATGGCCCGAATGTTGGGCTGTGCGGTGCTGATTGCGGGGCTGATCGGTATTGGGGACATGGCGCAGGCGGCGGACCACAAGAATCTCGAGGAGAACCTGCCGCTGACGGTCGAGGACGCCTACCCGATCGGCTATCTCGGCCGGGAGTTTCAGCTCATCACCCGTTACGAGCGCGGCGAGAAGGGCGAGGACCGGTACCTGGTCGAGCCGGTGCTGGAGTTCGGGTTCCCGAGGAACGGGGAACTGTCGATTTCGGGACCATTCTTGTGGGGCGAGGGCGAACCGGACGGCTGCGACGATGTGACGCTCGAGCAGTTGTACCTGCTGAACCAAGAGACGCGGGTGCTGCCGGCGTTCGCGGTGATCGGCAAGGTGCATGCCCCGACGGGACCAGAGAGCGAAGGGGTGGACTGGACGCTGAAGATGGCGGCGACCAAGACGCTGAGCCGGTCGTGGTATCTGCATCAGCTCCACGCGAATTTCGCCTGGACGTTCAACGAGAAGGAGCGGCCGGGCGAGCGGGACGGGTTCTACGAAGCCGTGCTGGGCTACAGCGCCCGGATCAACAACGAGACGATGTTCCTGGCCGACTTCGTGCGCGACGAGGACATCGAGAGGGGGATCGAGAGCAATATTTTCGAAGCCGGCGTGCGGTACATGCTCACGCCGTACGCGGTGCTCTCGGGCGGTGTGGGCTTCGGGGTGGGCGACGACTCGCCGGACATCCGGGCCACGCTGGGCATCCAGATCTCGCTGTTCGGCAAGTACGCGATGTGGCGTCCCGCGCCGAGGAAGGACTAGACCTGTGCCAGGCGACTTAGGAATACCGTTCCAAGCCCGAAGGCATAGGTGAATGGGGAGGCAAACCGGTGACGGCCAATCAGGACCACCAACACGAGCACGGCCATCACGGGCACGATCAGCCCGAATCGCGGGCGGCGCGAGGATCCCAGGAGCAGGCGATGGTCCAGCGGGGGGCGCACGCGGGGCACGAGTCCCATCACGCCCACATGGTGGCCGATTTTCGCCGGCGGTTCTGGGTCTCGCTGGTCCTGACCGTGCCCGTGCTGATCCTGGACCCGATGATCCAGGAACTCCTGGGTCTGCGGGAGACGCTCCACTTTCCCGGTGACAGTTACCTCCAGTGGGTCCTGGCGACGATCATCTTTATCTACGGCGGACGGCCATTCCTCGAGGGGCTGCGGGATGAACTGGGCGATCGGAGCCCGGGCATGATGACGCTGATCGGCCTGGCGATCAGCGTCGCCTACCTCTACAGTTCGGCGGTGGTCTTCGGCCTGACCGGCAAGACCTTGTTCTGGGAACTGGCCACGCTGATCGACGTGATGCTTCTGGGGCACTGGATCGAGATGAAGTCGGTCATGGGGGCCTCGAAGGCTCTCGAGTCGCTGGTGCAACTGATGCCGTCGGAAGCCCACCGGGTCACCGAGTCGGGCGGCACGGTGGACGTGCCGATCGCTGAACTGAAGCCCGGCGACCGCGTGGTGGTCAAGCCGGGCGAGAAGGTCCCGATCGACGGGCAGATCGTTGAGGGCCGCACGAGCATCAACGAAGCCATGCTGACCGGCGAGAGCCGCCCGATCGAGAAGGCCGAGGGCGACCAGGCCATCGGCGGGTCGGTCAACGGCGAAGCCGCCTTCACCATGGAGGTTCAGAAGACCGGTGATCAGACGTACCTGGCCCAGGTGATCGAGATGGTTCGCAAGGCCCAGGAGTCCCGCTCGCGCACCCAGGATATCGCCAACCGAGCGGCGCTGTGGCTGACGATTATCGCCTTGAGCGTCGGTGGGGCGACACTGGTGGTCTGGCTGGCGTTGGGGGCGGCGTTTGAGTTTTCGCTGGAGCGGATGGTGACGGTGATGGTGATCACGTGTCCGCATGCCTTGGGCCTGGCTGTGCCGCTGGTGGTGGCAGTCTCGACGGCCATCTCCGCCGGCAGCGGGCTGCTGATCCGCGACCGCAGCGCCTTTGAGCGGGCCCGCGACGTGGACGCCATCCTGTTCGACAAGACCGGCACGCTGACCGAAGGGCGGTTTGGCGTCTCCGACGTGATTCCGCTGGCGGATCAGGACGAGCGGGAGCTTCTGCGGCTGGCGGCCGGCCTGGAGAGTCAGTCGGAACATCCGATCGCCCAAGGCATCGTTGACGGGGCCAGGGAGCGGAACGTTGAGTTCCCAGCGCCGCGGGAATTCAGAGCCATTCCCGGCCGTGGCGCTCGGGCGATTGTGGACAATCGGGACGTCAAGGTGGTCAGCCCCGGATATCTGAAGGACAACGATCTGACCGCTGACGATGCGAAGGTTGGAGCGATGGCGGCGGAGGGCAAGACGGTAGTCTACGTGCTGGTCGAGGACCGGGTGGTCGGGGCGATCGGCCTGGCCGACATCATTCGGCCCGAGTCGCGCGAGGCCCTCGGGCGGCTCAAGGCGATGGGCATTCAGACGATGATGGTCACCGGCGACGCGGAGGCGGTCGCCAGGTGGGTGGCCCGGGAACTGGGCTTGGACGACTATTTCGCGGAGGTGTTGCCGGACAAGAAAGCTGAGAAGGTCCGCGAGGTCCAGCAGCGCGGGCTGGTGGTGGCGATGGTCGGCGACGGCGTCAACGACGCTCCGGCCCTGACCGCCTCCGACGTGGGCATTGCGATCGGGGCGGGAACCGACGTGGCCATCCAGTCGGCCGACATCGTTCTGGTTCGCAGCGACCCGCGAGACGCGACGGCGATGATGAAACTGGCGCGGGCGACCTATCGGAAGATGGTCCAGAACCTCTTGTGGGCCACCGGCTACAACGTGGTCGCCATTCCGCTGGCGGCCGGCGTTCTGTACTCGCTGGGCATTGTGTTGAGTCCGGCGGCCGGGGCGGCCCTGATGGCCCTCTCGACGGTGATCGTGGCGATCAACGCGCGGTTCCTTCACGTCGAACGGGAAGGCGAACGGGCTGCATGACAGGCCGATGGGCTGGCGAAACCAATTGGGGCTTGGATGGGGGCTGACGGTCGAGTATAATTCAGCACAGACCACGGGGGTCTTCCAAGCAGTGCATATCGAACCGAAGTGACAGGTTGAAAGGGGGTCAGAGATGATTCAGGATGCCGTCAAGTCGAAAGAGCTGCAGGCCATCAAGGATGACATTGATTCGCTGCGGTCGGATCTGCGGTCGTTGATGAAGACGGCCAAGGGCGAGGGCCGCGGGCGTCTCGAGGACATTCGCGACCGTCTGATGGAGGCGTCACGGGACCTGGAGGCCCGCGCCGAGGAGCAGTTGCGCCAGGCGATGGGCGTGGCCCGCGAGCGGGGCGAGGAGGCGGTCGAGCGGAGCCGCGAGGAGATCAGCAAACGCCCGCTGACGATGGTGCTGTCCTCGATGGCGATCGGGTTGGTGCTCGGGGCGCTGCTGCGACGGAGTTGAGACGGTGAGCGTCTACAGCATCTTGCTGCGTGATATCGCTGCGTTGGTCAAGGCCGAGGTGAGCGCGGTTCTGGCCGACGTGCTGGTGCGGATCGCGGACCTGCTGGAGACCGAGGCGGAAAAACTCCGTCGGGCGATCCTGCGGGTCGCGGCCGCGCTGGTGGTCGTGCTGGTGAGCGTGGCCTTTTTGTTGATCGGGTTCGCGTTCATGATCGGCGGGGTGTACCTGATGCTGCTGCCGGAGATCGGGCCGGCCAGCGCGGCATTTATCACGGGGGGAATCTCACTGCTGCTGGCGGGCATCCTGGTGCTGATTGCCAAGTTGATTGGGGGGTAGGAACCTGGGCGACGGCGTCGCGGAGGTGCTGCGCGCGGAACCAGGGATGACCAAAAGGAGGTTCGGCATGGGGCCAAGGCGTAGAGAAGAGCGGGCGGAAGGTCGGGTGGCGGAGAGCACTTCCGAGCGGGTCAACCGCCGGATCGAGCGCGACATCGAGGCGCACGTGATGTACTATTCTCAGCGGCTCGACGAGATCGAGGAGCGGCTGACGGAGCTGGACCGCGAGTGGGACATCGAACGGACGCTGGAGACGAACGCCGCAGCGCTTTCGCTTCTGGGTCTGATCCTGGGATCGGTGTCGCGCAAGTGGCGGGCGTTGCCGATGGTGGTGGCGGGATTCCTGCTGCAGCACGGCATCCAGGGTTGGTGTCCGCCGTTGCCGCTGTTCCGCCGGTTGGGGATTCGGACGCGGGACGAGATTCTGCGGGAACGGACGGCCTTGCGGGCGCTGCGAGGGGACTTCGATCGGATGGCGCCGTCGAAGGGCAAGGAGCCGTGCGATCGTGCGCAGGATGTGCTGGAGGCGATCAGCGGTTCGGGTCGCGACGGGTAAACACCAACGCCGAAGGTGTGGCGGCGGCAAGGGGAGGCATGGGGGAGAGCGTGTCGAGGGGGAACATCGTACGGCAGGCGTGGTTGACGGCAATCTTTGCCGGGGCGGTGACGATCTGTGCGGTGCGTGGGCAAACGGGGTTGGTTCAACAGTCACCCGCGCCAGACGCACAGGACGCCGCGACGGCTGAAGAACCTGGCGTGACGGCGGCGGCCCCGGCAACAGAGATCGCGGTGGAAGGCGAAGTGACCGATAAGCAGTTGCGGGCGACCCTGGAACGATTGCTGGCCAGGTATCCGGGGGTGCGCGAGGCGCGGGTGTCGGTGAGCGAAGGGGTGGTCGAGCTGGAGGGGCACGTCAGCACGGAGGAAATCCATGACGGCGTCACGCAGTTCGTCCGGCGGGTGCAGGGGACGCGGCTGGTGCTCAATCGGATGAGGACGGACCAGCAGGTGCTTTCGGCGTGGCAGCTTCTCCGGCAGACGGTCGGTTCGTACGCCCAGACGATCGGACGGTCGTGGATGCTGGTGGTGCTGGCGATTGTGATCGTGGTGCTGACGCTGGCGTTGATCCGGGTGCTCTCGCCGATTTGGGATTTTCTGTTTTCCTTCGTGGTGGAGCGCGACTTCGTCCGGGCGGTGATCGGTCTGTTCCTCAACACGCTGATCCTTTTGGGCGGCCTGATGCTGGCCCTGTCGGTGCTGGGGTTGACGCGGGCGGTGCTCTCGGTCATCGGGGTGGCGGGGATCATTGGTCTGACCCTGGGGTTTGCGTTCCGGGACATCGCCGAGAACTTCATCGCGTCGCTGTTGCTGGGGGTCCGCCGGCCGTTTCGGGCGGGCGACCTGATCGAGGTGGCGGGCCGGCTGGGCGTGGTGCGGGCGATGAACATGCGGGCGACGGTGCTGGTGACGTTTGAGGGGGACTACGTGCGGATTCCCAATTCGACGATCTATAAGGAGGTCCTGGTCAACCACTCAGCGGGTCCGCAGGTGCGGGGCGATTTCGAGATCGTGGTGGGCTACGACCTGTCACTCAAGGATGTGGTCGAAGGACTGTGCGAAGCGGTTTCAGGCCATCCGCTGGTCAGACACGAGCCTGTTCCGCAGGTGCTGATCGACCAGTTCGGCACGGGTGGCATTCATCTGCGAGTCTATTACTGGTACGATCCGAAGGCAGCCGTTCCGGTCAATATCCGCGGGGAGGTGATGCTGCGGGCTCGGGTGGCCCTGACGAAGATGGAGATCACGCCGCCTCCGACCATCATCTCGCTGCAAGGAACGCAGGGAGGCATTCAGCGGCTGGCGATCACGGAGAAGGGCAGGAAAGGGACGCCGGAGACGAAGCGGGAACAGATCGCGGAGGAAGAGCAACTGGTGGCCGAGTCGCAGGGGACGGAGAGCCCCGGCGCAGCCGAGGCGATGTCGGCGCCGGTGGAGGCGGTCAGCGAGGAAGGCAGCGACCTGTTACGGTCGCCGTCGGACAGGGATTCGAACAAGGGCTGATTTCGAAAAAGGAGTTCGATCATGAAAGCGGTTGTGTTTCACGACGTGGGCGACATACGGGTGGATGAGGTTCCCGAACCGAAGATCGAGCAGTCGCACGACGCGATCGTCCGGCTGACCGTCAGCGCGATCTGCGGGACGGATCTGCACATGGTGCGCGGGACGATGGCGGACATGAAGCCGGGCACGATCCTTGGCCACGAGGGCGTGGGGATCGTCGAGCAGGCGGGCCCGCAGGTGCGCAACGTCAAGGAGGGCGACCGGGTGGTGATCTGCTCGACCATCGCGTGCGGATACTGCTCGTACTGCCGTGCGGGCTACTACGCCCAGTGCGACAACGCCAATCCCAACGGGGCGCGGGCGGGCACGTGTTTTTTCGGCGGGCCCAAGAGCACCGGTCCGATCGACGGGTTGCAGGCGGAAAAAGCGCGGGTGCCGTTCGCGAACGTCGGACTGGTCAAGGTGCCCGACGAGATCAGCGACGACCAGGCGATCCTGCTGTCGGACATCTTTCCGACGGGGTACTTCGGCGCGGACCTGGCGGAGATCAAGTCGGGCGACACGGTGGCGGTCTTCGGCTGCGGGCCGGTCGGCCAGTTCGCGATCCTCAGCGCGGAGCTGCTGGGCGCGGGGCGGATTCTGGCGGTGGACCGGATCGAGTCGCGGCTGGCGACGGCCAGGGACTTGGGCGCCGAGGTGATCAACTTTGAGGCGGAGGATCCGGTCGAGGAGATCATGGCGCTGACCGGCGGGATCGGCGTGGACCGCGCGATCGACGCGGTGGGTATCGAGGCCGAGCACGCCGAGAGCGGTCCGGCGGCCCAGGAAGCCTCGGGCGAGAAGGCGGCGCGGTTCGCCCGGCAGCGCGAGCAGGTGGCGCCGAAGACCGCCCCGTCGGGAGATCTGTGGCAGCCGGGAAGCGCGCCGTCGCAGGCGGTCGAGTGGTGTGTTCGGTCGCTGGCCAAGGCGGGCACGCTGTCGGTGATCGGGGTCTATCCGCCGACGGTGAACTTCTTCCCGTTCGGGAAGGCGATGAACATGAACCTGACGATCAACATGGGCAACTGCAACCACCGCAAGTACGTCTCGCTGCTGATGGAGCTGGTGCTCAGCGGGGCGGTGCATCCGGAGAAGGTGCTGACGGAGGCCGAGACGCTGACCTATGCCATCGACGCCTACGAGCATTTCGACCGCCGCGAGTCCGGCTGGCTCAAAACGGCGCTGCTGCCGGTGGAGGCGGCGGTGTAGGAAAGTCGTGGCGGACAGGGAAATGCCGAAGGCGCGCGTGTCGAGGGCGCCGCGCGAGGTCGATTTCCACGGAGAAGGTTGCATCGGGGTAGATGATGCTGTATAATGCAACCTTAACGTCCGGGGGGTAAACCGGCGCGTACGAGCTGTCGCCGCCAAGTGAAAGGAGGATCACGGGTGATCAATGCCGGAGGATTCTCTTAGCTGCGTGGAGGCGTAGACGTTGCGCGCGGGATGGATGTGGATACCATCGCTGAGACGTGCGGTGCGGCTCGGCGGGCCAGGGAATGGTGTTACTCACAAGGAGAGAGCGATGGAGAGCAAGTGGATCATGTTGCTGTTCGCGGGGCTGTTCGCCGTGAGCGTGATGGGCATGCCGGCGACGGTTCTGGCTGACGATTGGGGCGAAGACGACGGATGGTTCAACGGGGAGGACGAATGGGATAACGGCTGGGGCGATACCGGCTGGGGCGAAGAGGAGTACGGCGAGGACGACTGGTGGGATGATGATTACGGCGACGACTGGTACGACTGGGACAGCGACTACTATACCGAGGACTGGTACAACGAGGATGAAGGCTGGTTCAACGACTGGTGGTGATCGTCGGTCGTAAAAGACGTTCGCGCGGATCAGGTTGCAAGCCACTACATTCAACCAACCGAACAAGGGGGTCTACGATGAGGACGAGAGTATTGGGATTGATGATGATTGGTCTGGCGCTGGCGGTGTTTGTGGGCGTTTTGCCGGCGAACGCCGACCAGCAGGACCAGTACGGCCAGCAGGATGAATACGGCCAGCAGGGACAACAGGATCGCGGCCAATCGCAGGACAACGGGGACTGGCAGCAGCGAAGCCGGCAGGACGAGTACGATCAGCAGGACGATTACGGACAGGACGATCAGGACCAGGGTCAAGGCCAGGACCCGAACCAGCGCTGGAGGCAGGATCGCGGCCAGGGTCAACAGCAAGGCGATCAGTGGCAAGGCGATCAGGGCCGTGCCCAGCGGATCCAGTGGCAACAGGGCGGCCAGCAGGACCAGTGGCAGGAGAACGGCTGGGGCCAGCAGGGCGGCCAGGACTGGCAGCAGCGAAATCAACAACAGCGCAGTCAGCAGGGCAGCCAGACTCAGCGTCAGAGCCGCTGGCAACTCCAGCCCCAGGGCTGGGTGCTGGTCGGATACGATTGGGACCAGGATGGGACGTTTGACGCCTATGAGTACCTCTCGATGGACGATCTACAGCGGGCCCGCCGCCAGAGCCGGCAGCGGATGCAGCAGGGCCAGGCCCAGGGCGGCCAGCAGTTCCGTTCCGGCCTTCAAGCTGCGCAGCAGGGCCGCCAGATGAGGCAGGCGCAGCAGCGCCGGCAGACTCGCATCACCGGCCAGATCCAGGACATCACCCGCAAGTCGCTGATGGGCCTGGAGGGCCGGCAGGTGTTTGCCAAGATCCAGACGCAGCAGGGCCGGACGGTCCGCACGCTGCTAGGGCCGCAGCAGAATCTGCAACAGTTGGATCTCCAGGAGGGCGACCAGGTGACGGTGATCGGCCGTCGCGGAACCATCAACGACCGCTCGGTCCTGATCGCCCAGCGGATCCAGTCCAACGGTCAGTCGGTGCAGGTCCAGTCGCAGGCCCTGCGGCAGGCCCAGCTCAAGCGCTACTCGGGCACGATCCAGCAGACGCGGACGATTTCGATCCAGGGCCAGGACCAGTCGTTCCTGGTGGCCAAGGTCCAGCTTGACCAGCAGGGTCAGACCGTTCCGGTGATCTTCGGTCCGCGACAGGAACTGGGAACCTCGCTGAACCAGGGCCAGCAGATTTCGATCCTGGCCAGCACCGGTCAACTGAACAACAAGCGGGTGCTGGTGGCCAACCAGTTCAGCAAGAACGGCCAGAAGTTCGACACCACGTTCAGCGACATGGGAAGCCGGCGGTTCAATTTCCAGACCTCCGGCGGCCAGCAGTTCCGCCAGAGCGCCCAGCAGGGCGGGAGCGGCCAGGGCTCTGAGTCTCAGCAGCAATCCGGTCGGAGTTGGAGCCAGCAGGATTCTCAGTCGCAGCAACGCTCGAGCCAACAGGACTGGGGCCAACAGGGCTCACCGTCTCAGCAGCGATCGCAGCAACCGCAGCGTTCGGGACAGCAGAGGGGGCAAGACGATTACTGAGCCCAGGGGCTTGGATCGGTTGACCTGACAGGCATCCGGGAAGTCGAGACCGGGCCTATGAAGCCCGGTCTCGGCCGCACCGGACCTTTGTTTGAGCGGGACGAACGGATCGGTGACGCAAGTATGGGAGAGGGCAAGGCCTATCGGCTGGGAGAGCCTGGATGTGGACGAAGCTGGGAAATTTCTGGGACACGCTTCGGACGAGCTACTGGTTCGTGCCGACGGGGATGGCCGTGGGAACCGTCGTGCTCTGGGTTGTGATGATCAGGATCGATCGCAATGTGCCACCGGGGTACACGGGAACCGCGTGGTGGGTCTACGGCGGAGGCATGGAGGGCGCGCGGGAAGTGCTCTCAACGGTAGCCGGATCGATGATCACCGTGGCGGGCGTTGTCTTTTCGATCACGATGGTGGCCCTGACGATGGCGGCCCAGCAGTTCGGTCCGCGGCTATTGCGGAGCTTCATGCGGGATCGGGGCAATCAGGTAGTGCTGGGCACGTTCGTTTCAACATTCCTCTACTGCCTGCTGGTGCTCCGGACCGTCAGGGAAGGGCGCGACGGCGAATTCGTGCCGCAGATCGCGGTGACGGTGGCGGTGGGGTTGGCGATTCTGAGCATCGCGGTGCTGATCTACTTCATCCACCACGCCTCGATGTCGCTGCAGTCGACCAGCGTGGTGCTGGCGGTGAGCCGGGACGCGGACCAGGTGATCGAACGGGTGTACCCGAAGGAGCTTTCGCCGCAGGAACGGGAACAGGATCAGCAACCGACCGACGGTGAGGCGGAGTCGACGCAGGCCGAATCGTCATCGGTGCGGGCCAACGTCAGCGGCTATCTGCAGGTGGTGGACGAGAGTTCGCTGATCGGATTGGCTCAGGAGCGGGACCTGGTGGTCACGCTGTCGCATCGGCCGGGGGATTTCGTGGTGCGTGACGCCGAAGTGGCGAAGGTCTGGCCCGCCGACCGGCTGGACCAGGAGGTTGAAGACGCGGTGCGTGACGCCCTGGTCATCGGCAAACATCGGACCTCGGCGCGGGATATCGCGTTCGTCATCAGCCAGTTTTCGGAGGTGGCGGTGCGTTCGCTGTCGTCATCGATCAACGATCCGTACACGGCGACGGAGTGCGTGGACCGGCTGGGGGCGGCGCTGTCGAAACTGGCCGGCCGTTCGATGCCTCAGCGATACTCCCACGACGAGCGGGGCAGGCTCCGGCTGATTCACAAGCCCAACACCTTCATGACGATCGCCAACGAGACGATCGGAGATATCCGGCCGCATTGCCGTCACTCCAAGATGGTGACGCTGCGGCTGCTGGAGATGATCGAGGAGGTCGCCCGGCATGTCCACCGAAACGAGGACTGCGACGTGCTGCGGCGGCAGGCGGTGATGATCGAGCGCGGCAGCCGTGAAGGAATTGAAGAGGAGTGGGACCGCCAGGAGGTCCGCGAGCGCTATGACCGGGCGATGCAATCGCTGGAATGGCAGGGCCGGCACGAGGAGCCGGTCGTGGTATAGACGTCGGGAAGTGATAGGGGGACGCCGATGCGTGACGTGGACGTCATTGTGATTGGCAGCGGGCAGGGAGGCGTGCCGTTCGCGGTGAAGATGTCGTATCGCGGCAAGCGGACGGCGTTGATCGAGCGGAGCGACCTGGGCGGGAGCTGCGTGAATTTCGGCTGCACCCCGTCCAAGGCGTTTCTGGGATCGGCCCAGGCCATCGGCCGGGCGCGTCACGCAGCGGGACTGGGCGCGGAATGCCGGGTCAAGGCGCATTTCGGCGGCGTGATGGCGCGGGTGCGGGACATCCGCGACCGGTGGCGCCAGAGCGTGCGCGAGTACGTCGAGGACTCGGCGGTGGAGCTGGTGCGGGCCGAGGCGCGGTTCGTCGGCGAGCGGACGGTGGAGGCGGGCGGCGAGCAATACCGGGCGCCGCTGGTGCTGATCGACACGGGCCGTCGGTCGCGGATTCCGCCGATCGAAGGGCTGCAGGACGGTCCGTACCTGTCGGCGGAGAACTTCTTTGAGTTGACGGAGATGCCGGATCGCACCGCGGTGCTGGGCGCGGGCTACGTCGGCTTGGAGTTGGGTCAGGGACTGGCGCGGCTGGGCAGTCGGGTGACGATCATCGATCGTGCGGATCACGCGCTGGTACTGGAAGAGCCGCAGGTGGGAGAGGCGGTGGCCCAGAGTCTCAAGCGGGACGGGATCGATCTGCGGCTGAAAACGACGATCGAGCGGGTACGGCGCGACCGCGGGAAAGTGCAGATGACCCTTTCGACGGGCGGCACGCTGGAGGCCGATGCGATCCTGGTGGCGGCGGGACGGGCGCCGAATACCGAAGCCCTTGACCTGGCCAGGACCGGCGTGGAGACAGACGAGGATGGCTGCGTGCGGGTCAACCAGCATCTGGAGACGGCGTGCGAAGGCGTCTATGCGATCGGCGACGTGGCGGGCCAACCGCCGTTCACGCACGTTTCGTGGGAGGATCACCGCCGCGTGCTGGGCGTGCTGGACGGCGAGTCGCGGCGGCGCGACGATCGCGCCGTGGGCTACGCCGTGTTCACAGATCCGCAGGTCGGACGGGCGGGACTGACGCTCGATCAGGCCAGGCGGCGGGGCCTGGCGGTGCGCGAGGTGTCGATGCCGGTGGCGGAGACGGCGCGGGGAATCGAATGGGGCCAGACGATCGGGTTCTATCGCGTGGTGGTGGAAGAGCCCAGCGGCCGGATCATCGGCGCGACGCTGGTCGGCGACGAGGCGGGCGAACTGGTCAGCATCTTTCTGGTGATGATGGAAGGCGGCGACGACTGGCGGGTGATGGAGCGGACGATGAACATCCATCCGACGTACGCGGAGGGGATACCCATCCTTAAACAAGAACCCGCACAACGAGAGCTCCATCATCTGCTTTTCTTCCGCTCGGGGTGGCCGCACCGCCAATGCACTTGATTAACGCCAAACATTCTCCCCCCACTCCGCCTCAAGC